>JAFXIJ010000003.1 GCA_017533175.1 Clostridia bacterium | reverse complement strand
TTTACGGTTCGTGAGGTCGCAAATGTTTACGGCTATGAGCCCATTCGTTATTTGATGATTTCATCCCATTACAGAAGTCCGATAAACTATTCGACCGATATATTAGAGCAGGGCAAAAATGCTCTTGACCGACTTTACACCTGCCGTGATAATCTTGATTTTGCTCTTAAAAACGCAGTAGAGGGCGGAGAAGCTCCAAGCTTTTTAGAAAAATACAAGGCCGAATTTATAAAGGCTATGGATGATGATTTTAATACCGCCGATGCGATGGGTGTTTTATTCAGCCTTGTGAGAGAGATAAATACCATGATAGCTGCGGCACCTAAAAAGGCTGAGGTTGAGGCATCAATAGCCTTGTTTGATGAGCTGACCTATGTTTTCGGTCTGATTTATAACCGCAAGAATGACAGCATCGATGAGGAGATAGAGGCGTTAATTGAGCAGAGAACCGCTGCCCGTAAGGCCCGTGATTTTGCTAAGGCAGATGCAATTCGCGATAAGCTTAAAGAAATGGGTATTATCTTAGAGGATACTCCGCAGGGTGTAAAATGGAGCCGCGCGTAGATATAAAAAAAGAGCCGCTTGGCAAGGGGCTTTATATTGCCGTGTCGAAAAATCACACCTTTGGAACCGATGCGGTGCTTTTGGCAGACTTTGCGGCCGAGAAAAAGGTAAAAAAGCACTGCGATTTAGGTATGGGTTGCGGTATAATTTCAATGCTTTTACTTCGGGAAGAAAAGGTTGACACAACGGTAGGTGTTGATATTTCGGCAGAGGCGGTAGAGCTGGCTCGCTTTACTGCCGATGAATATTCTGGTGACAGATTTACTCCTATTTTTGCCGATTTAAAAAATCTTCGCGGAATTTTGCCCTTTGGAGAATATGACCTTGTTACCTGCAATCCGCCCTACAAGGCAGAGGGTGCGGGAATAATAAGCGACAGCAAAACAGATAAGGTTGCCCGACACGAAACGGCTTGCAGCTTGGAGGATGTGATTAGCACGGCGTCGCATTTGCTTAAATCTTCGGGAAGAATTTGTATTTGTCAGCGCCCCGAGAGGCTTTCGGACATAATAAGCCTTATGAGGAAGTACAAGTGCGAGCCTAAAAGGCTTAGAATGGTTTGCAAAAAGCTCGGAACGGAGCCTTGGCTTATATTGGTTGAGGGTAGGCGCGATGCGAAAAACGGAACAAGAATTTTGCCGCCGCTTTATGTTTACGATGAGGAAGGCGGATTTTCGCAAGAGATGCTAAAAATTTACGGAGATTATAAGGAGGGGCACATATAATGGCGGGAAAGCTTTATATAGTCGGAACCCCGATTGGAAACTTGTCGGACTTTTCTGCTCGCGGCGCAGAAACCTTACAAAAGGTCGACTTCATAGCCGCAGAGGACACAAGGGTAACCGTAAAGCTGCTAAACCATCTTGGAATTTCCAAACCGATGCTCTCATACTATGAGCATAATAAAAGAGAGCGCGGCGGAGATATTTTGGAGCGAATTTTAGGCGGAGAAAGCTGTGCGCTGGTTTCGGATGCAGGAATGCCGGCCATATCCGACCCCGGAGAAGAGCTTGTAAATATGGCACACAAGAACGGAATTGAGGTCGAGTCGGTGCCGGGACCTACCGCACTTACGACAGCACTTGCTATTTCGGGAATGAAGAGCGGAAGATTTTGCTTTGAAGGCTTTCTTTCGGTAAATAAACCCAGCCGAAAAGCTCATTTGCAGGAGCTTATAAAGGAAAAGCGCACTATGGTTTTTTATGAGGCACCGCACAAGCTTTTGGCGACATTAAAAGATATGTATGCTGCTTTTGGTGACAGAAAAATCGCACTTGTAAGGGAGCTTACAAAGCTACATGAGCAGGTTATTCACACAACTCTTTCACAAGCTGTTACTCTTTATGATGACAACACTAAGGCAAGGGGAGAGTTTGTTCTTATAGTAGAAGGCTATACGGCACCCAAGGAAGAAGAATTTACATTAGAACAGGCGGCAGAGATAGCGCGTGAATATGTAAAGGAAGGAAACCCTGTTTCCTTGGCAGCAAAGCTCGCGGCAGGAGAAACCGGAATAAAAAAAGGCGATATATACCGCCTGCTTATAAAATAAACTTAAATATTTTTAAATTACTTCTTTAAAATTCAAAAAAAGTATAGTATAATATAGTGAAACAGCGTTTTTTAAGTAAAAAGCAAAGGAAAAAGAATATAATGGATATTTATTCAAACAGCAAAAAGGCCAAGCATGTAAAAAAGAAAGCAAAAAAGAAAGGGAATATTTTTGTTAGATTTAAAGACTGGCTTCTTTCTATGTCGGTGGGCAAGAGGTCGGTCGTAATATCCTTGCTTTGCTTCCTTCTTGTTGCAATCATACTTATAAGTGTTATACTCGGTTATGTAATCAAGTTGGTGACCACCTATAATTACGACAAGGATTTTGGAATTAACAATGTTGAACCTATTTCGGAGGATGTAGTAAATATTGCTCTTTTCGGACTAGATACAAGGGATAGGAATTCCTTTAAAGGAAGGTCTGACTCTATTATGATTCTTTCACTCAGCAAGAAGGATAACCAAATAAAGTTAATTTCGGTTATGAGAGATTCTCTTGTTGAAATACCCGGATATAGCGGAGGAAGAAAGATTAACACCGCATACTCTCTCGGAGGACCGGAGCTTGCGGTAAAAACCTTAAACACGGTTTTCGGACTTGATATTCGTGAATATGCCACAGTAAATTTCTACGGTATGGCAGACATAATAGATGCCGTAGGTGGAATAGAGGTTAACGTCTTAGAGGCGGAACGCAATGCTGTCAACGGTCTTAACCCCAACATTAAGCAGCAGGCGTTGTCTGAGGGCAAATCTCCCGACTATGTGGAAAAGGCAGGATTGCAAAAGCTAAATGGTATGCAGGCTGTTGCTTGGGCGCGCATTCGTTCGGTTGCCACAGCAGACGGTGAAAACAACGATTTTGGAAGAACCGACCGTCAAAGATATGTTATGGAGCAGTTGCTTAACAAGGCTCTTAGTATGAGTGCTACCGAATATCCAAGGGTTATAGACAAAATGATTCCTTATATGAAGACTTCGCTGTCTCCTTCGGAGATTTTAAGTCTTACTCCTATTCTTGCCAAGGGTGTTGGCTTTGAGGAGAGCCGAATTCCTCACAACAAATATATAATCAACAGCAACTTCTACGCTGCCGGCGCCGGCTCTACTGTATATTATAATACCGATTACGCTTCAAAGGTTTTACTTGCATATATTTATGACGGAATTTCTCCTGAGGATTATATGGAGCAAAACGGCATTGACAAAACCGGCTGGTTTGGCGGTTCAAGCTATAAGCCGTCAGGCTCGACAGGACAGTCGGGTACATCAAGCAAAGCTCCGACTTCTTCTGCTCCGAGTGTGAAGCCACCGCAGCAAAGCTCATCAACTCCTGAGCCTTCGAATGTTTCGTCCGATGCAAGCTCTGAAAATATTGATAGCTCGGTTCCTGTGGATACCGAAACTCCGTCTGAGGACACGGGAAGTGTTGAAACCCCGTCCGAAGATAATCCCCCAGTCCCGTCAGAGCCGGGAGACACAACAGAGCAGCCTGATACTAGTACAGAGGATACAACTACTGAAATTTCACCTGCTGCTTAAAAAATAAAAATTCCGTGGAAGCTGATATGCACCCCAAAAGAAAGATACTTTTGGCGGTGCATATTTTTTATGGGTAAAACAGGAAGAAAAAACAAAGTATATACACAATTTAATGTTTGTGATAAAAAAGTATATCTTTCGCCTGTTTTAGATTTATTCAACTATGAAGTTGTATCTTATTCCATTACTACAACAA
>JAFXIJ010000002.1 GCA_017533175.1 Clostridia bacterium | reverse complement strand
TCCCCAAAGAACATCTGGGAGCCCCTTATAATTACCAGACTGTCCGCATCCGCCAAAGCGTATATACTGGTCTTGTAATGCATCGACATATTCGAATACGGTTGTGTCTGTCGAAGCTGACGGAGTAGTTTCAGCCGAAGCCGACATGCCCATAAGGCAGGTTGCGCTTGCGAGTAATACACAGAGAGCTAAAACTGTGCTTAAAACTCGCTTAAATGTTTTTTTCATGTTGTGTGCCATCCTTTCGTGTTTTATTATTTTTGAGTTACTTATGTATTATGTTGCCGCTCGTTAAAAACGAGAAAAAGACCGCTTTATCCCCTATTTATGAAAAAGAGTAAAGCAGGTTATGGGTACAAGTACCCTATATACACTGGTATTATATCACAGCCTTTTGGAAAATTCAAGTATTTTTTTTAATTAATTTGTACGAATAACATCTATCCAAAAGAATATACATTATTCGCTCTACCTTAGCCAAAGCATTTAAACACGAACCAGCCTTAAAGGGCGGTTTTTAGGCGTCTTTTGGCTCATTGTCGCGCATAGGCGACAAGCCTTATACGCTTCACTTCACCAAAATCCACACGAAAAGCAGCACCTTTAAGGTCGTGGAATTTTGCAAACAAAGGATTTTTTGGTGTGCGAGACATAAAACACAGTAAATCCTGTCGGATTTACGAGTATTTTAACAAAGTCACAGCGGAAAATCCTTGTTTCAAAATCTGATTCGGGTTTAAATGCTTTGGCTAATATAACTAAGGCGCACTCCCTTGCAGAGTGCGCCTTAAAAGGTAACTTTATTTAGTTTAAGCTTTTGCTAGCCTACAAGCTCAGCCGCTTTTGCCTTTGCATCGAATTTAGCAACTTCCTCTTTGAACTGAGAGTCGCTTGTTGCTCTAATCTCGGTATTCTTATTAGCAATACAGATTGAAGCCATTGCCGACTTCTTTTGATAATAGGTGTTGCCCGTAATAGTTGCGTTCCTATTAGTGTTAGGCTCGGTTATGCTTACTATATATCTATATGAGGTATCTAAGATATTATTCTTGATAACAAAGTTTGTGCTGTCATATGTTCTGCTGCTAACTCCCCATCCGCAGATAAGAGATATAGCATCATCCTCACCCGTTGTACCCTGACGGTTTGTGGGGTCAAAGCATCCATAGCCAGCAAAACGAAGAATGTTGTCGGAATATATGATATTCTTCATTTTTCCTGTAGCATCCTGGTTTACAAAATATTCAATATTGTATGCGCAATATTCAACCAGATTGTTAGAGAAGGTTATGTTTTCCTGCACACAGGCTTTTCCCTGATTAGTGATTCCCGCATCAAAGCACTGGTATACCCAACAGTTATCTACAAGAACATCCTTACAGCTCTCCCAAAGCTCAATGCCGTTGCCGAGCCATGCTCCGCCCCAGGCACTGCCTGTGGCGCCGCCAATATATCCTACTTCGCAATTGGTTATGGTTACGTTTTGTGCGCTTGAAAATTGAATTCCGTGAATGCCGCCGTACTTAATGCAAAGGTTATCTATTGTTACATTTTTAATTCCTACGTTACCGGTAATTATATGTGCGTTACCGCTGGTGCCGCACATTTCAATATCCTTATGTAATTTGCCCGGGTTGCCCTCGGAAAGATAAACATATACCTGACCTGCGGCAGAGAGCATATCGTAATCTTTCTTTAATTGCTCTAATCTTAATCTTTTTGTGGTTGTTTTCTTGCCGTGGTCAAACACTACAAGTCCCACATCGCCGCCCTCTGCTGATGTGTTTGCTACCCATACATTTTTGGTGGAGGTTTTTTTCCAAAGTGATTCTTTGCCGTAGTTCTTTGACGAGCCATAGATTGCAGGCTTGTATCCAGTGCCGTAAGCAGCGAGGGTTATGCCCTTTCTTAAAAACAATTTGCCACGGTAAACACCGCCGCGCTCAAACAAAACAACCGCGCCTTCGGGAATTGAAGATATCATAGTATTAAGCTTGGTTATAGATTTCCAAGCCTGGTCCTTAGATGTGCCTGTATTATTATCATTACCCTTGTATGAAATGTAATATGTAGCTGTGCCCTTAAAGCCCTTATCCTTAGTATTTACTATATTTTTGCGTAGGGTTTCTGCTTTAGAATCGTATTTACTTGTCTGTCCACCTGCTAAAATAGCAGAATTTCCCTCGTAAGGCTTTTCATAGTTTACATTATTTGAATTGTCCGGTGTGGAGGTGGTTGTCGAAGGGGTGCTTACCGAAGGTCTTTGTGAAGATGTGCTCTGATTTGTTGAAGCCTGACTATTTGTAGGTGCAGAAGAGCTTTCTTCGGGCTGTGAGCTTTCAGAGCTGTTAACAACATCCTCACTTGTGACAGTATCGGTCGATTCAACAGATGAATTGCCTACAACTACCGAGCTGTTTGAAGCGGTTTCTTCGCCGCCGCAGGCAGTAAGACAAAAAACCATCATTACTGCAATAAATAGTGCCATTGTTCTTTTTAGTGTGTTTTTCATATTGCTTCTCCTGTTTTGGTGGCTCAAAAGTGACAACCTCACAAATGAGCATATTTTTTGTTTGTTTTATACACATTTATGATAACATACTAACAAGAAAATGTCTAGCATTTTTTGATATTTTTGTTAATACCAAACAGAATAATAAAACCGCAGCAAATACCCACTCCATTAAAGCAGTATTTGTTGCGGTTTTAGGTTTTAAATTGCTGCGAAGGTGCGCAAAATTATATAGGTAAGATATGCTGCATACAGAATAACCAATATGCCGCCTTTTGTTCTTTGGAGCTTGGTTCCGTGTGCAGAAAAAGCATACATCATTAATGTGATACCAAGCAAAAATACTGTGTCGATGAATATTCCCGAGCTTAAATCAATCTCGACAGGATTAATTGATGCCGCCATACTCAGAATGAAAAGAAGATTAAACAGGTTTGAGCCGATTACATTGCCTACTGCCATATCGCACTCGCCTTTTCTTGCGGCAACTATTGAAGTCACAAGCTCGGGCAAGGATGTTCCGCAGGCTACAATGGTAAGTCCGATAAGCATGGGGCTCATTCCGAAGGATGCTGCAATAGCTGACGCAGAATCTACAACACAGTCACCGCCTACAATAATAAGGACTATTCCTACAACTAAGAAAACTATACTCTTGGTCCAGGATATTGTTTTCACATCCTCGACGGGAGTGCGGTTTTTAATTGTTTTCCAAATAACATAGCCAAGATAAGCTATAAAAAGCAGAAGAAGGATTATTCCTTCGGTTCGGCTGATTGCGGGGCTTCCGTCAGACATATTAAAGAAGATTATCATAGCAGCTACGACGGCTGTGGCTATAATGTTCCACGGATAGTCACGGACAAGTATTTCCTTTGTTGTGGGAACCTTTGTAATAAGCATACAAAATCCCAGCACCATAAGCAGATTAAATATATTTGAACCGATTACATTTCCGAGGGCAATTTCATTTGCTCCGCCGACCGATGCTGAAATGCTAACCGCCGCCTCGGGTGCGCTTGTTCCCATTGCAACAATGGTAAGACCGATAATAGCGGGAGCGACACCCAGCTTTTTAGCCATTGATGCGGCACCGTCTACGAACATATCCGCACCTTTGATAAGCGCAACAAATGCCACCGCTAAAATCAGGTACGGAATTACAGGATGCAGTGCCAGAAGTTTCTCTACCATAATTAAATATCTCCTCTCTTATTTAGGGTATAAAAATAAAAAGGACCATTATTGTATGCAAAACACACAATAATAGTCTTGTCAATTACTGTAAAGCCCGGTTCTTTTAAAAGAAACGTGATGACGAACTTTACAACGCCTTGAAGGCGCTGACTACTCCCTAAATATCTGTTACTATTTTAATCGTGAATTGTTTGTTTGTCAAGTATTGATTGATAAATGTTAGAAAATATTGTATAATTAAAAATACTTTGAAAGGCGGTGCGTTGTGAGTAAATTGGTAAACCCTTTGAAAAAACATAAAGAATTCTTGCTTTATGCTTTTTTCGGAATTTTGACTACACTTGTAAATATTGTTTCCTACTACCTTCTATATAATATGCTTTTTATCAAAAATGTGCCTGCTGTAATTATTTCCTGGGCGCTTTCGGTTGCCTTTGCGTTTTTTACAAACAAGCTGTTCGTTTTCGAAAGCCGATCCTTTAAGCTAAGTATTGTGCTTCGCGAGTCTGCCACATTTTTTTCAGCAAGGCTTTTTACCGGTGTTTTAGATATTATAATAATGTATATTGCGGTTGACCTGTTGTTACTTGACTCTCTTTTTTGGAAAATAGTTTCCAATGTAATTGTGGTTATACTAAATTATATTTTGAGTAAAATATGGATTTTTAAAAAACAATAAAATATGCGCCTTAGAGAATTAACACTCTAAGGCGCTTTTAATTTTATCTCTTGTTTCTAAATCCTTGACGATTTCTGCCGGGCTTTCTTTGCTCATCTGCGCCGTCATCCTCAACAACCGCGCCCTCTATCTCAACAAGGGCATCTCTGCGGGAGAGGTTGATTCTTCCCTGGTCATCAATTTCGGTAACCTTAACGATAACCTCATCTCCGACAGTGACAACGTCCTCAACCTTTTCGGTTCTCTTTACATCAAGCTTGGAAATGTGAACAAGGCCTTCCTTACCGGGAGCAATTTCAACAAATGCGCCAAAGGTCATAAGTCTTGTAACACGGCCTCTGTAAATAGCGCCGATTTCGGGGTCGTTAGCTATTGTTTCAACAATCATAAGCGCACGCTCTGCGTTTGCCTTATTGATTGCGGTGATAAATACCTTTCCGTCATCATCAATATCAATTTTACAGTCGCAGTCAGCCTGAATCTTCTGAATAACCTTTCCGCCCGAACCGATAACCTCGCGGATTTTATCGGGATGAATGGTTGTCGAAAGCATTTTGGGAGCATACTCGCTGACATCTGTTCTCGGCTCAGCAATAGCTTTGAGCATAACCTCATCAAGAATGTAATCGCGAGCTGTATGAGTCTTAGCAAGTGCTTCCTTTATGATTTCGGGAGTAAGGCCGTGAACCTTTAAGTCCATCTGAATTGCGGTAATACCCTTCTTGGTACCTGCAACCTTAAAGTCCATATCTCCGTGGAAGTCTTCAAGTCCCTGAATATCAACCATTGTCATCCAGCGATCGCCTTCGGTTATAAGTCCGCAAGAAATACCTGCAACGGGAGCCTTAATCGGAACGCCTGCGTCCATAAGGGCAAGGGTTGAGCCACAGATAGAGCCCTGTGAGGTTGAACCGTTTGATGATAAAATCTCAGAAACCAAGCGAATTGTATAGGGGAACTCCTCAGCCGAAGGAATTACGGGTAAAAGAGCTCGCTCAGCAAGAGCTCCGTGTCCGATTTCTCTGCGGCCGGGGCCTCTTGAAGGCTTGGTCTCACCTACTGAGTAGGAAGGCATATTGTAGTGGTGTATATATCTCTTCTCGGTCTCGTTGTCAATTCCGTCAAGAAGCTGACTGTCACGCATTGAGCCTAGTGTTGCGATGGTTAAAACCTGGGTTTGTCCGCGTGCGAAAAGTCCCGAGCCGTGAACTCTCGGAAGAAGTCCTACTTCACTGTAAAGAGGACGGATATCGTTAATTCCACGTCCATCTACACGCTTGCCTTCATCTAAAAGCCAACGACGTACAACAAACTTTTGAAGCTTGTACATACAGTCATCGATTTTCATTTCCTGCTCAGGATAAATCTCGTCGAACTTCTCATGAACCTTATCGTAAATGGGGAGCATACGCTCATCACGAACAGTTTTGTCATCGGTATCAAGAGCATATTTTACATCATCAATAGCAAAGTCCTTGATAGCCTCAAACATCTCGGTGTCGGGATTTGAAGACTCAAAGCTGAACTTGGGCTTGCCAATCTCGGCTACTATTGAGTTAATGAATTTAACGATTTTCTGGTTTTCCTCGTGACCCTTCATAATTGCGTCGAACATAAGGTCATCGGGGATTTCGTAAGCACCTGCTTCAATCATTGCAACAAGGTCTGCGGTTGAAGCAACTGTAAGCTGTAATTCGTTCTTTGTCTGCTGTTCTGCTGTGGGGTTGAGAACAATCTGTCCGTCAACGAAACCTACGCTGATGCCCGAAATGGGGCCTTCCCACGGAATATCCGAAATAGAAAGGGCAATAGAAGCACCTATCATTGCTGTGATTTCGGGAGAACAGTCGGGGTCAACCGACATTACTGTGCAGACAAGAGAAACATCGTTTCTCATATCCTTCGGGAAAAGGGGGCGAACCGGACGGTCAATTACGCGGGAAGCAAGAATTGCCTTGTCGGTGGGTTTTCCCTCACGGCGTGTGAAAGAACCGGGAATTCTTCCTACTGAATAAAGCTTCTCCTCAAAGTCAACGGACAGGGGGAGAAAATCAATTCCGTCACGGGGCTTTGCAGATGCGGTTGCCGCACAGAACACGCTGGTTTCGCCGTAGCGAACAAGGCAAGAACCGTTAGCCAAAAGGCCCATTTTGCCGATTTCAACCTTTAAAGGACGGCCTGCAAATTCGGTTTCAAAAACCTTAAAATTCTCGTACATTTTGTACCTCCATTTTTTTATTTGCAGAGGTATGGTTAAGCAATAAATCCAATATCAAATATCGTTTTTTGACACTCGATTTACCGCTAAACTATACCCTCTGCCATAGTTTTTTTAAAATACAGGCAGACCGCAAATATATCTTGCGGTCTGCCGAATTTCCATAATTACTTACGGATGCCGAGCTTTTTGATGATGGCACGATATCTTTCAATGTCAACCTTTGTAAGATAAGCAAGAAGATTTCGTCTGTGACCAACCATCTTTAAAAGGCCTCTGCGTGAGTGATGGTCCTTCTTATGAACTTTAAGATGTTCAGTAAGTTCATTAATTCTTGTGGTAAGAAGAGCAATCTGAACCTCAGGAGAACCTGTATCTCCCTCGTGTGTTGCGTACTCAGCAATAATAGCCAGCTTCTGTTCGTTTGTCATTTATTTCACTCCTTTTTAATTTATCGTCCGCCGCAGACCAAGCCAAAGGTCAAAGTGAATCCGTTAAAACGGCAGTCACCCAAAGCCTAGATAAGCGGTAGCTGAATGATTATATCACAAATGTTTTTATTTGTAAAGACTTTTTTATTTATTTTGTAACGCGGATGCCTTCGTTTCCTGCTCCTGCTATCATTACTCGGTTAATTTGCATAAAGCGTCCGGAAGTCTGCTGCATAGTTACAGTAACTGTGTGCTTTCCTGATGAAAGACCGCTTGCAACCGGAACAACAAGATGATTATCGGTGTCGCGGAAGAAGTTTATTTCCTTTTTAATTGTGCCATCGATAACAACATTTGCTTTACAGCCTCTTGCTGCACCCCAAGCCCAGAAGCTAATATCTGTGCCTGTGAACTCAAATGTAAAGGAGCTTCCCGCCTTATCACTTCTAATATAACCATTTTCAATAAAGCGTATGCCGGAGTCGCTGAAGGTCTGTCCCTCAAAGCTTACTGTGTGAGGATTTGCGAGTAACTGGTTAAGGGTTTTTGAAGGTAGTGTTTTCTTTATAAGTGAAGAAGGCACCGACTTTTTAGCCGAGAAAATACCCGAGAGGAATTCTCGCATATAGCCTGCATATTTAGCATAACCTGCATCGGTCGGATGAACTATATCAATAAAATATTTTGCCCAAACGGCATTGCTTGGGGAACTAGGTGCACTACCATTTTCTTTTACAATTTCCTTGTAAAGCTTAGAGCCTAAATATACATAAGGAACTCCATAGTATGCGGCAACTTCCTTATGATTTACTATCTGAGCATAATCGCTATCCTTTTTCGAGAAATCGGTAGTAAATGCCATTACGATATCAGCATTCGGAGCATATTTATAAATGGAATTAATAACCATTTCCATGTTTTTAAATGAGTCACAGTCATCGTAAACATCGTTAATAGCAAACTCAACAAATACAAGGTCAGGACGCTCAGATTCCGACTTTAACTTTAAATCTTCAACAATACGATATGCGCCAAACTCTGAACCTGTACCGCCGATAGCGGCATTTGTTTCGTTAATTGTTGCATTGGGGAACTGTTCTTTAAGCCACTTTGTTGTCATTGCGCGCCAAGATTTAGTATCCGCACCGGTAGAACCGAAACCTGCCGTTACAGAACCGCCGAAATAAGCAACATTTAATTTATTTGCAACCTTTAATTTATAATATGTATTGTTAAGCATAGTTGACTTATCCTCTTTTGCAAATTGAATTGTGTATGTTTCACCGTTAAGTGTTACGGTTGCCTGTCCGTTAACCGATGTAGCCTGGGTTATTTTAATATCGCCAGAGCCCTTTGTCTTACTTGCAGAAACCTGTGGAGCCTTTGTATCACTTGATGAAAGTTCATAAGCGTACACCTTGCGTTCTTTGCTAAATCTGGACAAAGCCTTGCCGCCAATTGAAATTCCGCTTATTTGTGCCTTAGGACCATTATCCTGGCTCTGTGTTCCCTGACTGTTTGTAGGATTGTTCGGTGAAGAGGTGTTTGTCGAAGGAGTGCTTGTTGTAGGCTTTTGTGAAGATGTACTCTGATTTGTTGAAGCCTGACTATTTGTAGATGCAGAAGAGTTTTCAGAGTTGTTACCTGCATCCTCGCTTGTGGTAGCATCGTTCGATTCAACAGATGAATTGCCTACAACTACCGAGCTGTTTGAAGCGGCTTCACTGTCGCCACAGGCAGTAAGGCAAAAGACCATCATTACTGCAATAAATAACGCCATTGTTCTTTTAAGTGTGTTTTTCATGTTGTTTCTCCTGTTTTTATAGCCTAAAATGAACGCTTCACATATAGGCAAGTTTGTTGTTTTTTATACAATATTATGATAGCATACCTATAATTAAATGTCTAGTGTTTTATTTATGTTTTTTCACTGAACTTCCAAAAAAATCTTTATTTTAAAACAATAAGATTTGAGCCATCTGAGCTGAAATTAGCGTGTACTAAAATTTAACTGCAAAATATTTTTCTATTCAACACCGCGGAAGTATAAACCTCTTGTATATTCAGAGTCGGGTTTTGCGTTGTCTTTATATAAGTCTAACACCCTGTCTATCCTTTCGGGCGTTTCATCGGTGAAATAAAGAATTTCAAAATCGAAACCTTTTCTATCCTTATCCGCAAGCCAAATAACCCGCGAATTTAAAAGCTCTGCATAGCCATTTTGACACCTTACGGGGAACCTTACTCCCATGCGGTCTATAAGAAATTTATCTTTACTGCAACCTTCGCAGGTTTTTTCCTTTACGGGACAGTTTCTTGTAAGCATAAGCGGTAATCTGCCGTAGGAAATTATACCCTTAGGTAATAAATCCGACAACTGTTTCGCATCGTTTAGCAATAGCTCGGGCGAGACTACTACCGCCTTAGCTCCGCTTTTAAGGTGGTAATCGGCCGAATAGGAATTATAAATATTAAACCCAAAGTCGCTTACTATTTCAAAGCCCTCTTGTCTTGCCAACTCAGCCGAAGCAAGCGTTCCGCAAAAGGCGGTTGTTATCCCCTTTTCTTTAAAGGACACAAGCCGATTTTTAATAGCACTTTCGTTTGAAATGCCCCTTGGCATTTCCACCGCCGCCATTATTCCGTTCGGAATTTGATTTTCATCGACACTAATCGGAATAATTACCAAATCGGATTTTTCTACCCTTTCGGTAAGCTGTGACAGATTTTCAATTCGAACCACCCTTTTGGGAAGGTTTTTATTTGATGAGCCGCTGATTTTTTCGAAACCGTTGACATCAATTATAGGAGTTCTTGCTCTTTTTATGCTTATTTGATTTAGTGCTTCTCTTCGAAGGGCATTAAGCGTAGAGGCTTTTAGGCAAAGATTGTCATCAAGGTCAATCTCGATGCTTTTAAAATAATACGGAGTTCCGCCCGTTTTTAAAAGCCTTTGCTCAACCGTTTGTTTGTCATCGGCTCGATTGGTCGCAATTTCGGGAATATCCCCTAAAACGCTTACAAAATTTTTGCCATCGTTTATATCAAGCTTTACGCATTCGCCCTCTTTAATTTGGATTTTTCCAAAAAGGGCTACCCTTTGATTTTCGTTTCGATAAAGGTCGTGTATAGCGGCAATCACCTTTGAAGATGCGGCGACATCTTCCTTTGTGCGAATGCCAAACATATCTTTGCCTAAATTGTTATTATAATATCCGTCGGTAAAGCCGGAGCGTGAAAAAACATTTTCAAGCAGATGCTCCCTGTTATCCTCTTTGTCAGACTTGTCAAGTGAATTTCTGCAAGAATGTACTGCGGCGGCAACATATTCGGGGCGTTTCATTCTTCCCTCTATTTTAAAGGAGGCTACTCCCATTTCTTTAAGCTCGTTTAAATAGGGTATTATGCTTAAATCTTTAAGACTGAGCGCATACTCATTACCGTTATGACTTTTAAAAGGCAGTCGGCAAGGACCTGCGCAAAGGCCTCGGTTTCCGCTTCTGCCTCCAAGCATTGCAGAAAGCAGACACTGTCCCGACATGGACATACAAAGTGCGCCGTGGACAAAGACCTCTACCTCAATGTTTTCAGCCTTTGCGACCGCACAAAATTCTTTTAGTTCTTTTTTGTTCATTTCTCTTGATACGACAACCCGAGAAAAGCCCATTCTCTTTAAGGCGGGTATAGCTGCCACAGAATGTACCGTCATTTGTGTTGAAGCGTGTAACGGAAGCTGTGGCAATACCTGCCTTATAACCTTAGCAAAGCCTATGTCGGCGGTGATAATACCATCAATTCCGCACTTTGCGGCGGCAACAGTCATTTCTACTGCCTGCTCCATTTCTTTGTCCGATACAAGTGTGTTCATCGTAAGATATACTTTTACGCCGCGAACATGGCAAAACTCTACCGCCTCCCTTAAAGATTCGGTAGTGAAATTTTTTGCATTTCTTCTGGCGTTAAAGGAGTCGAGACCCAAATATACCGCATCTGCACCTGCAAAAACTGCGGCAGTCAACATCTCCCTATTTCCGACAGGGGCTAATATTTCAGGTTTTTTCATTTTATCACCATTTACTATCTTACAACATTTAAGCAAAATAATAAAGTGTTTTTTTCTTTACATTCAGGTTATAAAGAGATATAATAAATACAAAGATTTTTGAAGGTGAGTTTATGAAATATTTAGTAGTTCTTTGTGACGGAATGGCAGATGTTCCGTCTGAACATCTTAATGGGAAAACCCCTATGGAGCTGGCAGATAAGCCCAACATGGACGCTCTTGCCAAGGTTTCGGAGGTTGGTCTTTGCAAAACGGTTGCTAATGGGCTTAAACCAGGCAGCGATGTTGCAAATCTTTCGGTTTTAGGGTATGACCCATCTGTTTCCTACACAGGTCGCTCTCCCTTGGAGGCGGCAAGCATTGGTATTGATTTATTGGATACCGATGTTACTCTGCGCTGTAACTTAGTTACTCTCTCCGACGAGGAAAATTTTGAGGATAAGACTATGGTCGATTATTGCGCAGGTGATATTTCGACAAAGGAAGCCGAAGAGATTATCAAAACAGTACAAGAAAAGCTTGGCAACGAAACATACAGCTTTTATTCGGGTGTCAGCTATCGTCATTGTTTGGTTGTCGATAATGGCACTACCGAGCTTGGAAATATGACACCTCCCCACGACATAAGCGGAAAGGTTATTAAGGAATATCTAAGCAGCCACGAAAATGCCAAGCCTCTCACCTCGCTTATGAAAAAAAGCTATGATTTTCTTAAAGACCATCCCGTAAATAAAAAGCGTGTAGCTGAGGGTAAAGCTCCTGCAAATTCAATCTGGCTCTGGGGCGAGGGCACAAAACCCGTTGTTGAGAATTTTAAAGAGAAGAACGGCGTTTCGGGATGTATTATTTCGGCAGTTGACCTGCTTAAAGGTAT
>JAFXIJ010000009.1 GCA_017533175.1 Clostridia bacterium | reverse complement strand
TGTACCTAAGTTTCAAGAGTTTGTAAAGCTGCGCGGAAACAAGGATTATTATATGCGCGGCACCTATACTAGATATAATAAGGACTTTTGCGAGGATATTCTTCACATGGCAGATTTAGGCTTTACCGAGCTTTCCATTGAGCCTGTCGTTGCAGAGCCGAGTGCTCCCTACGCTCTTAAAGAGGAAGATTTGCCCGAGCTTCTTGCGCAGTATGAAAAGCTGGCAGAGGCAATGCTCACTCGCAAGAAGGCGGGCAAGGGCTTTACCTTTTACCACTACATGATAGACCTTGACGGCGGTCCTTGCATTGTCAAAAGGGTGTCGGGCTGTGGAGTTGGAACCGAATATATGGCAGTAACTCCGAACGGCGACCTTTATCCCTGTCATCAGTTTGCAGGTAACCCCGATTTCCTTATAGGAAATGTCTTTGATGGAGTTTTGAACGCTGAGGTTACAAATCAGTTTAAATCGTGCAACATTTACTCCCACGAGGAGTGTGACACCTGCTTTGCAAGAATGTATTGCTCGGGCGGCTGCGCCGCAAACGCTTATAACTCAACAGGCAGTGTAAACGGGGTTTATAGGCTCGGCTGTGAGCTACACAAAAAGCGAATTGAATGTGCAATAATGCTTAAAGCGGCAGAAGCGGAGGAAAATCTATGAAAAAATTGCTGGACTTCTTTCCACTTTCCCGCGCCACAGAGGGTAAGCAGGTTTTTATACGGTTCTTAATTTATATTGTGATAAATGCTGCCGTAGGACTTGTCGATAAGTTTCTTGACCTTTTAAAGCTTGGCAACATAGGCGGAGTTTTCGCTTTAATCGCTAATATTTATGTATATATAGGCATCTTTCTTTTGGCATATAATTTCATTGTAAATACAAAGAGGTGATACTGTTGACCATTAAAAAAGGCTTTAAGCTTCCACTTGTTTTATCGGGAGCTTTGCTTAGCCTTATTATGTTTTTCTTTATTCTGTTTACCGCCGAGGGTGTCGGCATACAAAGGGAGGACGTTTTGCTTACCTCGGTTCTCTTTTCGGCTGTCTATCTAGGGGCTACTATGTTTTTTGTAAAAGAGCAAGGGGACAGGCTGTTTAATCTTGTTTTCATCTGGGCTGCGGTAGCTGCACTTATTTATATGCGGGTGGCTCTGCTTTCTCATCCTGCTCGCGATTATAATGTTTTCTTATCAGACTGGCTGTCAAAAATGCGCGAGCTTGACGGAGTTGAACCGCTTGTTCAAAAAATCGGCGACTATAATATGCCGTATCTTTACTTCCTTTTTATAATTTCAAAGCTCAAATTGAACGACCTTATTTTAATAAAATGGCTGTCCTGTATTTTTGACCTTTTGGCAGCCGTATTTATGATGAAAATCGTTTCACTTAAATCAAAAAGCACGGTTCTTAACTTTTCGGCGTTCATTTTGACACTCGCTCTGCCCACAGTTTTGCTCAACGGCTCATATTGGGGACAGTGCGATTCAATTCTTGCCGCCCTTTGTATAGGATCTATATATTTTATACTAAAAGGAAAGACCTCCGCTTCCATCGTGCTTTACGCTCTTGCCTTTTCGTTTAAGCTCCAAGCGGTATTTATACTTCCCTTTATGATAGTGCTTTGTATAATAAAAAAGGCAAGTCCGATAAAGTTGCTTTTGTTCCCTGCGGTATTTTTAGCAACGCTTTTACCCGCACTTTTTGCAGGCAGACCCTTTATTGATTGTATAAGAATTTATTTTGACCAGGCGGGTCAGTACCCTTATATGTCGCTGAATTCCCCAAGTCTATGGCAAATTTTTGAGAATGCGCCGATAGAGAACTTTAATTCGGTTGCGGTAATGCTTAGCGGACTTGTCGTTATTTCACTAATTGCGGTTTGCCTTAAATATAAGAATAGAATAGACCTTTCGGCACAAGTGGATCTAGCCTATCTTTCGGCGGTGTTAATTCCATTCTTTCTTCCCCGCATGCACGACCGATATTTCTTTATTGCCGACATTTTATCCCTTGGCGTTTTCTTCTTCAAAAGAAAAAAATGGTATGTACCATTTGTAACACAGCTGGCGTCCCTTAACTGCTATTCATATTATCTGTTCGGAGGAGCTTTAATACTTCCCTACAATTATGCTACCCTTGCACTTTTTGTAGTTTTAGTTATTTCCCTAAAAGATTTTGTTATAAGAATAAGCGGTAAAGAACAAATGAAAATTTAGAAAATATATGCACCACAATTAACTTTTGTGGTGCTGTTTTCATTATACAATAAAGAGAGCTTAAAAACCTTTAAGCTCTCTTTGTTTATTATAAATACTTTCTTAATTCTACTGCCATTTTTTCTTCTAAATTGATAAGACGCTTTGCAATATCCTTTGAAACCTCATCTGCAGCCTTGTACTGATTAAGATAACGGTTAAGCGATTTTACTCCCATATTGCAGCCGTCGGTCATAAGGTCGGCGATTGTGTTGTCCGATTCCTCTACCATAAGCTTCATGCCGGTCTTCATATGGGACATGCCTTTTGCCATGAAATTTGGTTCCTTGCCGTCATCCTTATATTTATCTAAAAGCTTTTCAATCTCCTTGCCAAGCTCCTCGTGTTCCTTTTTGCAGGCGGATAAATAGTCTCTCAGCTCCTGACTTTTAATACGCTCCTCGACATCCCGTATTGAGTCGGTTCCCATTTTCACCCCTGCGTCACACTCGCGAAGAAGCTTTATAGTATCTTGTTCTATCATAAAATCACCCTTTCTTTTTTATATTATTTGCTTTAAAGGGATGTTTTATCCAAAAGAAAAAGCGAGGATAACCTCGCTTTTTTATATGTTATTCTTCCTCTAAGGAGAAAATCATTTTGGTTTCAAGCTGGCTGTCGTATGAAAGCATAGGCCTTATATTTGTCTTGCGCTTAATTCTACGGTCAACATAATTTTTTGTTATTTTTATTACCAGCGGAGAGAGTGCCACCACAGCTATAAGGTTTGGCACCATCATAAATCCGTTAAAGGTATCCGAAATATCCCACGCCAGAGAAGATGTCATTATAGCACCCGACATAATCATTATTACGAAAATCACCTTATACACCTTAACGCCCTTTGTTCCAAAGAGATATTCGACAGCCTTGGAGCCGTATTGCGACCAGCCGAGAACGGTTGTGAATGCAAAAAGCAGCATTGCTATCGCCACGAACCATTCGCCTGCCACGCCGAACACCTGACCGAAGGTCTGAGAGACCAAGGTCGAGTCATCAACCTTAACAGCAGGATTGCCTGTTGAAAGGTCTATATATCCCGAAGAGAGCACAACTATTGCAGTCATTGTACAGATAATCATAGTGTCAAAGAACACCTCAAATATTCCCCACATACCCTGACGAGCAGGTTCTTTAACATTTGAAGAGGAGTGTACCATAACCGATGAGCCGAGTCCCGCCTCATTAGAGAACACACCACGCTTGAAGCCCTGTGTCATACCGAAAATTACGGTTCCTACAACTCCTCCATAGGCGGCACGATCAGAAAAAGCGAACTTAAATATTGCGGCAAACATGGCACCCAGATTTTCAATATTAATAAACATAATTATAAGAGCGCCGACAATATACGAAAGAGCCATAAACGGAATCACCTTTTCAGCAACCGTAGCAATTCTTTGAAGTCCTCCAAGAATTATAACCGCGCCCAGCGCAACAAGTGCAACTCCGATAATAAGACCGAGCACCGAAACGCCGCCAATTGTACCAAGGTCGGTCCCCGAGAAGAACGCCGACTGAATATTGAGGGTAATTTTGTTTACCTGTCCCATATTGCCGATACCAAAAGAAGCAAGTATTGCGAAAACGGCAAACAGAACTGCCAGAACCTTAGCAACACCCTTAAAGCCCTTCTTTTTACCGAGACCGTCATTAAGGTAATACATTGCGCCGCCAGACCACTCGCCGTCTTTATTACGGCGGCGGAAATATATTCCGAGCACATTTTCCGAATAGTTGGTCATCATACCGAAAAATGCGGCAACCCACATCCAGAAAACCGCCCCCGGTCCGCCTGTCACTATTGCGGCGGCAACGCCTGCTATGTTACCAGTTCCAACCGTTGCGGCAAGGGCAGTACACAATGCCTGAAACTGAGAAATTGATTTTCTGTCGGTCTTCTTGGTTGATGCGCTGTTTTTCTTAAACAGACTGCCTATCGTTTCCTTAAACCAGTGACCTATATGAGAAATCTGAAACACCTTTGTATAAAGCGTCATAAGAATACCTGTTCCTATGAGCAGCACAAGGCCTGTCGGTCCCCATATGAAACCGTTAAGCAGATCATTTACCTTTGTAATCCATTCAAGCATTGGTTTTCCTTCCTAAATTATGTTTTTTGCTGCTTTTATAATGCTTTAATAATTATTATAAAAAAGCTTTTATGTATATACCTAAATCCAGCATAAAACAGCGGCTTGCTCTGATTACAAACCGCTGAAATTAGAATAATTTTATTTGCCGCGCGAGTTATCCGCCAAGGTATGCCTTTTTTACCTGGTCACTTGCTGCTAGCTCGGCACCTGTTCCCGAAAGAACAATATCTCCCGTTTCAAGGACATAGGCTCTGTCCGAAATAGCGAGTGACTTGCCTGCATTTTGCTCAACCAAAAGTATGGTCGTACCGTCGCGGTTTATATCCTTAATAATTTCAAAAACTTGATCAACAAGGATGGGGGAAAGTCCCATAGAGGGTTCATCAAGCATTAAAAGCTTCGGATGACTCATAAGTGCGCGTCCCATAGCAAGCATTTGCTGTTCGCCGCCCGAAAGAGTTCCTGCTATTTGGTTTCTTCTCTCGGCAAGACGCGGAAACCTCTCATAAATGCGGTCAATGTCCTCTTTAAAGGAATTATTATCCTTTTGAGAATACGCCCCCATCATCAAGTTTTCATATACCGTAAGCTCTTGGAAAACGCGTCTTCCCTCGGGAACCTGCGACATTCCAAGATGAACGATTTTGTGACAGGGCGTTTTTGTTATATCGCGTCCGTCGAAAATAACCTTACCGTGCCTTGCGGGGATAAGGCCTATTACCGACTGCATTGTAGTAGTTTTTCCGGCTCCGTTTGCACCTATAAGGGTAACAATTTCGCCTTTCTCTACCTCAAAGCTTATACCTTTAAGGGCACGGATAACGCCGTAATAAACTTCTAAATCTTTAACTTCAAGTAAAGCCACTCTTGTTATCCTCCTATATATGCTTTGATTACTTCGGGGTCGTTAAGTGCTACCTCGGGCGAGCCTTGAGCGAGAACCGTTCCGAAGTTTAGCACAGTAATTTCATCACAAAGCCCCGAAACGAATTTCATATCGTGCTCGATAAGAAGAATTGTAACATTGTACTCATCACGAATACGGCGTACAATATTCATAAGGTCTGCCGTTTCGTTGGGGTTCATACCTGCGGCAGGCTCATCAAGACACAAAAGCTTCGGATTAGTAGCAAGAGCACGGGCAATTTCGAGCTTTCTTTGCTTACCATAAGGTAGGTTGCAGGAAAGATTGTTTCTTTCCTCTTCAAGACCTACTATGCGGAGAATTTCCTTAGCACGCTCTCTCATAGCCTTCTCGGTTTTAAAGAACTTAGGCAAACGAAAAATGCTGGCTACCATAGAGCATTTAAACTCGGGCTGATTATGAAGTCCTACGAGAACATTTCGAATAACAGTCATATTGTTGAAAAGGCGGATGTTCTGGAAGGTTCTTGCTATGCCCTTATGATTTATTACTTCCTGATTTTTACCTGTCAGGTTTTCACTATCCAAATAAAACTTTCCTGTTGTGGGCTTATA
Source organism: Clostridia bacterium (assembly GCA_017533175.1). Taxonomy (GTDB): domain Bacteria; phylum Bacillota; class Clostridia; order Oscillospirales; family Acutalibacteraceae; genus SFWF01. The sequence goes on along the minus strand of JAFXIJ010000009.1, from coordinate 4,603 downwards.
TACACCTGTAATCATATTGAAAACGGTGGTTTTGCCGGCACCGTTAGGACCAACCAAGCCGTAAAGCTGACCTTCACGAATTTCAAGGTCAAGGTTTTGAACCGCTTTAAGTCCGCCAAAGGAGATGCCGAGATTTTCGGTTTTTAAAACTATTTTCGACATTATTTATCCTCCTTTGAAGCCTTATCGGGAGTATAGGCGGATGAGGGCTGTATATCCATAGATAAAAGCTCATCCATTTTGATTTTAGTAGGAACACGGTCCCACTTAGCCTCGTCATCGTGAACGCGAGCGGGGTCGTGTTTAGTCTTTTTAAACTTAGCGATAAAGTTTTTAAGGTTATACTTTTCACGGAAAGTTTTAAGGCCGGGAGCATTGTTGTAAATAACAATTACAATTAAAACCGCGGCATAAACAAGGTCTTGAAGAACAGCTAAGTCTCCTGTCAAAACGGTTTGAAGCTTGATATCAAGGAACGTAATAAGAGCGGCAGCTATTATAGAACCGTTTATGCTTCCCATGCCGCCAAGAACCACCATAACGAGAATTTCAATAGAGTAGTTGTAGCTGAACTTTGAACTCTGAACGGTGTAATTAGAGTAGCTATAAAGTACGCCTGCAATTCCTGCAAAGAGTGAGGAAATTGTAAATACGGCAAGCTTATATTTTGTCACATTGATACCGGTTGCCTTTGCGGCAATTTCGTTATCGCGTATTGCTGTAATTGCTCTGCCGTGCTTTGAACGGATAAGGTTCTGCGTAACTGCGAGGCAAACAAATACCAAAACAAAGGCAATAATGAAAAGGTATTTCTTATCGAAGCGGGGGGTTTCAAGTCCAAGGGCACCGCCAAAGGAATCCGCGCTTGTATTCATAAATATAGAACGAACAATCTCACCGAATGCTAATGTCACGATAGCAAGGTAGTCACCTTTAAGACGAAGCGCGGGAAGGCCTATTATAATTCCGAAAACTGCCGCAACAAGACCGCCAACAATAAGGGAAACTATTAAAGCAATTTCCTTACCTGCGGGGGTACGTGCCAGCATAGGCTCCAAAACGGCAGAAACCTTACCGCCAAGGTAAGCTCCGACACACATAAAGCCTGCGTGACCGAGGGACAGCTCGCCCAAGAAACCTACTACCATTGAGAGAGATACGGCAAGAGTTATTGATATTGCTATTTTTTCTAAAAGATAGATGGTTGAGGAAGGAAGAGCACCGGCAATTGATAGCCCACCAAAAACAACAGTAACAATAGCAACCGCAACATAGTTTAAATAATATTTCCATTTAATTTCTGAAAACGCTTTTGCCATTATACCTTCTCCCTCCTTACCTTACCTAAAATTCCGCTCGGACGGAAAAGAAGAATTACTATAAGAACGAGGAATTCTATTGCGTCGGTATAGGGAGCGATAGCCGGAATGGTAAGTGAGATTGCCTCAACAACACCCATTAAAATACCGCCGACCATAGCACCGGGGATAGACCCGATACCACCAATAACTGCCGCGGTAAATGCTTTGATACCGGGCATTGCGCCAAGAGTATTTGAAAGAGAGGGAGATTTCATTAGCATAAAGAAACCTGCAAATGCTGCAAGTCCCGAACCTATTGCAAAGGTTATGGTAATAATTGCGTTTACATTGATACCCATAAGCTGTGCCGCACCCTTATCTTCGGAAACGGCTATCATTGCGCGGCCTGTTCTTGTGTATTTAACAAAGAGCGACAAGGCTAGCATAATAACCACCGAACAACCAAGTGTTATGAGCATATAGTAGGGTATTGTAAGCTCGCCGACAGTGAGATTTCCAAAATCGGCAACAACCACCATTTTAGGCGCCGAACCAAAGATGATTTGTGCGGTTGACTGTAAAAGGTAGCTAACACCGATAGCAGTAATAAGCACAGCCAAGGGCGAAGCACCGCGGAGGGGCTTATAGGCAACCTTTTCTATTGATATTCCAAGAAGTACGCAGAAAAGCACAGCCGCAAGCAAGCCAAGAATAGGATTGCCCACAGATGTTAATGACAGGAATATCATATAACCGCCCACCATGATAACGTCACCGTGAGCAAAGTTTAGCATTTTAGCAATACCGTAAACCATTGTATAGCCTAATGCTATAATGGCATAGGTACTACCAATACTTAAACCATTTAGTAAAGTTTCGATAAATTCCATAAAAAATCCTACATTCTAATTACAAGAATTTGCCGGAGCAGAAAATCCACACCGGCAAATCTGTGATTTATAAAATATGTTAGAGAAATTATTTCTCGTCTGCGGCGTTAGCGGTTTTAAGAACGTACTTAACAGCGCCCTTTTCTACATAACCATTATCCTGCCACTTGATGTTAGTTCCGGTAACACCAGAATAGGTGAAGTCACCAGCAAACTGAGCTTTAAGGATGTCGGAAAGGTCAGAAGCAGAGATGGTAACATCTATTTTCTCACCTGCATCAACAGCAGCCTTCATAGCGTTATAGATAGCATATACGCAGTCGTAGGCAGAAGCACCGAACTGGTTAAGGGTGTCTGCGCCGAACTTCTCGGTGTATTTCTGAATGAAGGTAGCAGCATCTCCTTCGGTAGCGCTAGAATCGAAGTGAGAGAGCATTGAAACTTCCTGAGGAATTACAGAGAAGTCTTCAAACTGACCTGCAAGACCATCAAAACCGTCGCAGCCGTAGTAAACAGCGTCAGGAGCAATAATGTTCTTAGCCTGTGTCATGAAGATAGAAGCGGGCTGATAGTAGATGGGCATAAAGATAAACTTGCAATCTTTAAGTGTGTTAATCTGGGTTGAGAAGTCAGAAGCTTCACCTGTGAATACAGTCTCTACAAGTGTGATAGAAGAATCAAGAGTCTCCTTAAACTTATCAAAGATACCCTTTGAATATGGGTCGTCTGACTTATAGAAAACACCGATGGTTTGATTCTTATAGGTTTTATTTACCTGCTCTGCGGCAGCTGCACCCTGGTTGGAATCAGCGAAGCACATCTGGAAGCCGTTGTCAAACTCAGGAATCTTGTCACCCGAAGCTGAGGGAGTAAGGAAGAATACGTTGTCTTCCTTGGAAAGCTTTGTGTACTCAAGGCCGGGGGCGGTTGTTACGGTACCGAGAGAAACCTGCATACCGCCTTCGAGCATTGAAGCGTAGTTAGCAGCAACCTTGGTAGCGTCGTGTACGTCATCGGTAACAACCAGCTTAAAGTTTACTCCACCGAGTCCGCCAGCGGCATTGATTTCATCAACTGCCATCTGAGCTGAGTTCTTAACAGCAGTTCCGTAAACAGCAGCAGGACCGGTAAGGGGACCTGAAACGCCGATTACAAACTCAGTGTTGTCAGCAGTGTATCCACCGCAAGCAGCAAGGCTTAAAACCATAACAGCTGCGAGGATAAAAGCAAATGATTTTTTGAAGATTGATTTCATTTTAAATCTCCTCTTTCTAAATTTTGTTTATTTTTGAGGATAACTCCCCATAATATATAAAATATATTATTAAATATTTTATCACACTATGCTAAAAGTGGAAATTGTCAAAAGCTACAAAATTACACCTTGCTTTTGTGTCTTTTTTATAAAAACCTATTTAAGTTGCCAATCAATCGGCTTTTGGCCTGATGAAATAAGGTTTTCATTACACTTTGAGAAGTGTTTACATCCAAAAAATCCGTTGTATGCTGAAAGCGGGCTCGGGTGATGAGCCTGTAATTTTTGGTGCAAAGGATTTGTAATTATCCTTGCCTTATTTTTTGCGTTTGCCCCCCATAATAGAAATACTACGGGAGTCTTCTTTTTATTAAGCTCAGCAATAACCCTGTCGGTAAAAACTTCCCAGCCCATGCCTTTGTGAGAATTAGGACTCCCCTCTCGCACGGTAAGTACAGTGTTAAGCAGTAAAACTCCCTGCTCTGCCCAACAGCTAAGTTCTCCGTGGCCTGCCTCGGCAAAACCGACATCGGTTTTTAGCTCCTTAAATATGTTTTTTAAGGAAGGAGGAGGCTCTACCCCTCTTTTTACCGAAAAGCACATTCCATGCGCCTGACCATAGCCGTGATATGGATCCTGTCCGATTATGACAACCCTGGTTTTTTCAAAAGAAGAGGCTTTAAGAGCGTTAAAAATATCATTCATATCGGGATATATTCGGCGGGAGGAATACTCCTCCTTTAAAAAGGCGCGAAGCCTTTTATAATAGGGCTTTTCAAACTCATCTGAAAGAATAGCGTCCCAATCGTTTCCTAAATTTACCATAGCTCCTCCTTTTTAAAGGATTTTCTATATTTGTTATAATGATTATAAACCTTTTTTCTTCTTTTGGCAATAAAAAACACAGAGCCACAGTGACAAAAAGCTTGTCCTGCGGCTCTGTAAAAAAGTATGCATAGCTTGATGCATACAAAAAAGGGGGGCTATTTTGTAATGGTTACCTTGTATTCAATGTGGGAATCTGTTTCGTTTTTTTCGCTTACCGCATTAATTCCTCCCATTTTCATCGTATCAACCATTTTGTTAAGCGAGTTTGAAAAAAGTCTGATGTCGCCGATTGCCTTCTTGACAAAACGGCTTTTCGGCGGACTTAAAAT
>JAFXIJ010000008.1 GCA_017533175.1 Clostridia bacterium | reverse complement strand
TTACAGCAAGCCTTCGTGCTTTTTGACAGCGGTGTGAATTTTATCAGCAGGGTCAAGCAACTTGCTGATAGAGTTGTCACAGTTAAGAGTGTCAACCAAAAGGGCTATATACTTTGACATATTTACGTTGCAGTACCATTCTCTCTTTAAGAGTTCCTCGGTGTTGTAGATGAGGTTGGTTGTAAAAATCTTATCTATAAGGCCCTTTTCATAATATTCATCAAAGGATTTTAGTCCGTTTACGAAAAGACCAAAGGTAGAGAAGATAAAGATTCTCTTTGCGCCCTTTGCTTTAAGCTTTGCAGCGATATCGAGCATAGAATCTCCCGAGGAAATCATATCATCAACAAGAATAAGGTCCATACCCTTGACATCGTTGCCCAAAAACTCGTGTGCAACGATTGGGTTTCTGCCATCTATGATGGTAGAATAGTCGCGGCGCTTGTAGAACATACCAAGGTCAAGACCTAAAACGGAGGAGTAATATATGCACCTGCCCATTCCGCCTTCATCGGGCGAAACAATCATAGTGTGGTCAGAGTCAAGCTTGATGTCAGGAACCGAACGCAGCAGCGCCTTAATCATCTGATAGCTGGGCTGAACATTGTCAAAACCGTCAAGAGGAATAGCGTTCTGAACTCTGGGGTCATGAGCATCAAAGGTTATAAAATTTTTAACGCCCATTGCCATAAGCTCCTGTAAAGCCATAGCACAGTCCATAGATTCGCGTGAGGTTCTTCTGTGCTGCCTTCCTTCGTAAAGCATAGGCATAATAACATTTACACGCCTTGCCTTTCCGCCCATAGCAGCAATTACGCGTTTAAGGTCTTGGAAATGGTCATCGGGACTCATGGGAACCTCTTTGCCGTACATATTGTATGTAACACCGTAATTGAAGCAGTCACAGATAATGTATGCATCAAGACCGCGTGCAGAGTGATTAAATACACCCTTAGCCTCGCCAGTACCAAATCGGGGACAGTTTGCCTGAATTACATAAGACTTTTCATCTGGAGTTCCTCTCCATTGCATAAGATAATAATCTACCTGCTTTGCTATTGATTCGCAACCCTTCATGCTGACAATAGCCAAGTCACCAAAAGGAGCATGCGTGTTAGTTGTTCCCATAAATTAAATCCCTCTCTTTAAAATTCTTATTATATTAATAATACCATATATTTTTTTCTTTACAAGAAAAAATTACAAAATTTTTAGTATTTTTTACTTTATATTTGAGTAGAAGGCGGAATTTATCCTTTTATAAAGAAAAACAGCATATCAAAGAGAATATGTATAGAGTAAAGTTGACAAAACGGGTGTGCCATTATATAATAAATATGATTATTTACATATCATTTTACAAGCAAAGGAAGTACTGTTTATGCAGTGGACATCACTTAATGATTTAAGAGAAAAATACCTCTCTTTTTTTGAGAGTAAAGGGCATCTCCGTTTGCCGAGCTTTTCACTCGTACCGCAGGGAGATAAGTCTTTATTGCTTATAAATTCGGGTATGGCACCCATGAAAAAGTTCTTTACGGGAGAGGTTACACCTCCAAGCAAGCGTGTGACAACCTGCCAAAAGTGTATTCGCACACCCGACCTTGAAAGAGTGGGACATACTGCTCGCCACGGCACATATTTCGAGATGCTCGGAAACTTTTCTTTTGGTGATTACTTTAAAAATGAGGCAATTTTGTGGGCGTGGGAGTTTTTGACTTTGGAACTCGAAATACCCGCTGAGCTTCTCTGGCCATCTGTTTATGAAGAAGATGATGAGGCATATGGTATCTGGAAGGATAAAATAGGCGTAGATGAGAAGCGGATTGTAAGACTCGGAAAGGCGGATAATTTCTGGGAACATGGTACAGGTCCTTGCGGTCCTTGCTCGGAAATATATTTTGACAGAGGCGAAAAATACGGTTGCGGCAGTCCCGATTGCAAGCCCGGCTGCGAGTGCGACAGATATATGGAAATCTGGAACAATGTTTTCTCCCAGTTCAACAATATGGGTGACGGTACCTATACCGAGCTTGAACATAAGAATATTGATACGGGTATGGGGCTTGAACGACTTGCTTGCGTAATGCAGGGCGTTGACAATATGTTTGAGGTTGATTCGGTAAGAAAAATACTCGATACGGTCTGCAAGATTGCATCAAAAGAGTACGGAAAAGATAAGTCAAACGATATATCTATTCGTGCGATTACCGACCATGCAAGAAGTTCTACCTTTATGATTTGCGATGGAGTTATCCCTTCAAACGAGGGCAGAGGCTATGTGCTCCGCCGCCTTATACGCAGAGCAGCACGCCACGGAAGACTTTTAGGAATAAAGCGTCCCTTTTTAACCGAGCTTGTAGAGGTAGTTATTGAGCAAAATAAAGATGCATACTCAGAGCTGGTTGACAAGAAACAGCTTATATTAAAGGTCGTTTTAAACGAGGAAAAGGCGTTTGCAAACACCATAGATTTGGGACTTACAATGCTTGAAGAGCTTACCCGAGACGGCGGAAGACTTTCGGGCGACGATGCTTTTAAGCTTTACGATACTTACGGCTTCCCGTTTGACCTTACAAAAGATATATTGGCAGAAAAAAATATGACGGTTGATGAGGCGCGCTTTAATGAGCTGATGGCGGCTCAGCGCGAGCTTGCGAGAGCATCCAGAAAGGCAGCAGATGCGGAAAGCTGGAAAAGTGACGGCATATCATTTGAGGACACCTCAAAGACCGAATTTGTAGGCTATACTCAAAACGAGTCAGAAGCAAAGGTCATTGCGGTGGCTCTGGACGGCGAGCTTACAGCCTCAGCTAATGAGGGAGCAAGGGCAATAGTTGTGCTTGATAAAACCCCGTTTTATGCAGAGAGCGGCGGTCAGGTAGGCGATACAGGCTACATCAAAACCGAAACCGGCATTTTAAAGGTTGAAAACACAACTAAGTCGGCGGATATTTTCACACACATGGTAAAGATTGAGTCGGGCGAGGTAAAGGTCGGCGACACTGTTACTGCCGAAATTAATAGTGAAAGACGTGAAGCAATAAGAAGAAATCATACCGCGGCTCATCTCTTACAGGCGGCTTTGCGTAAGGTGCTCGGTACACACGTTGAGCAGGCAGGTCAGTATGTAAACGACACTGCCGTACGCTTTGACTTTACACACTTTTCTGCACTTTCAGAAGATGAAATATCAAAGGTAGAAGCCCTTGTAAATGAAGAAATCTTAAAGGGCGAAGAGGTAGACAGCCGCGAAATGCCAATAGCTAAGGCAAGGGAAATGGGAGCTATGGCACTTTTCGGCGAAAAGTACGGAGATGTAGTTCGTGTTGTAAAGGCGGGAGATTTTTCTACCGAGCTTTGCGGAGGCACGCATGTAAACAACACCGCAAAAATCGGACTTTTCAGAATTGTTTCGGAAAGCTCGGTTGCGGCGGGTGTTCGCAGAATTGAGGCGGTTACAGGAACCAATGTGCTGGCACTTATAACAAAATATAAGCAAACAATTGAGAATACAGCGACTGCCTTAAAGAGTACAAACTCTATGGAAATTGCGGCAAGAGCAAAACAGCTTACCGAGGAGCTAAGAGAAACAAACAAGAAAATAGACGCACTTGAAGCAAAGCTTGCAGGCTCAAAGATAGACGATATGATGAGCACAGCCAGTGAGAAAAACGGAATAAAGATTATCTGCGCACAGTTTGAAGGAATGGGAGCAAACGAGCTTCGTTCCATGTGCGATAAGGTTAAGGGCGACAGTGACTCGGCTGTTTGTATGTTTGCTTCTGTAAATGACAATAAGCTTACCTTCTGCGCTGCTTGCGGCAAAAAGGCAATTGAAAAGGGCGCAAATGCAGGAAATATTGTCCGTGCGGTAGCCGAAATTGCAGGCGGTAAGGGTGGCGGCAAGCCGGACAGCGCAATGGCAGGCGGTAAGGATATATCAAAGGCTGCCGAAGCGGTCGAGGCTGCAAAGAAAATCATTGCTGATATGATAGGTGAATAAAATGAGTGATTGCTTGTTTTGTAAAATAGCCGCAGGGGAAATTCCTTCGACTAAGGTTTATGAGGATGAAAAGGTATATGCTTTTTTGGATATTGAACCTAAGGCTCCATTCCACGCAATAGTTATTCCAAAAAAGCATATAAAATCTGCCGCCGAGATAAACGAGGATAACAGCGGTGAAATTTCTGCCGTTTTTAAGGCAGTATCCGAAATAGCTAAAAGGGAAAATTTGGAAAACGGTTTTCGTGTTGTAAACAACTGTGGCGCAGACGGCGGACAAACGGTTGGGCATATTCATTTTCATCTCTTGGCAGGTCGTTCTCTCGCTTGGCCTCCGGGCTGAGTTTCGATTTAAATGCAAACGAAAGGGGTAATATTATGGCTGAATTTTATACTATGAAAATAGCGGGACTTGAAAGAAATTTAAAACGCTTTGCTGTAAGCGATAAGCTTGAAATTGCAGCGTTTATCCTTTTTGGAGATACCGAAATTACGGTAGCTGCGGCAACCGAGCTTTTAGAAAAAGTTCCGGAGTTTGATTTAATCATTACACCTGAGGCAAAGAGCATTCCCTTGGCTTACGAAATGTCGCGCCAGTCGGGAAAGCCCTATATCGTTGCGCGCAAGGGCGTAAAGGTTTATATGGGCAATTCGATTTCGGTTTCGGTTAACTCGATTACAACACAAAAGGAGCAGACCCTTTATCTTGGCGAGGATGAGGCAATGCTTATGAAGGGAAAAAGAATACTTATAGTTGATGATGTTATCAGCACGGGCGAATCGTTGCAAGCTGTAAGGCAGTTGGTTTCTGCCGCAGGAGCCGTAGAGGCGGCGGCTTGTGCCGTTCTTGCAGAAGGAGATGCTGTGACAAGAAAAGACATTATCTTCTTAGAAGAATTACCGTTATTTTTTAAATAGGAGTATTCCCCGTATTTTTACGGGGTTTATTTTAATTAATGAAACGAACATTTGCTGTTCTTGGAGGAGTTGCGCTTGCCGCCTCCTTTTTGAACCTTTATTTAAACTTCTTTTTTGCAGTAGTCTTTTCTCTTATCGCAATTGGTGTCTTAACATTTAGAAATAAGAAAAACGCCCAACTGCTTATTTGTATGATTTGTGTGTCGGTTTTGGCTTTAAACATAACAAACCTAGCTTTTAAGCAAGGTAAAGCAAAAGATATAAAGGGCGAGCGTGTTATGAAATCGCAAATATTAGAGGTTGAAGAGTACGGAGCTTATAATCGCATAACTGTCAATACAAGAGTTGACTCTCTAAGACTTAAAGCCGAGCTGTTTGATTTTAGCAAGGGCAACTACACACAGGGTGACATATTGACCTTGACCGCCGACCTTGAAGAACCCTCGCATAGCTATGGGCAGTATCTTAGCGCTAACGGAATACAGCTTTACGGAACGGTAAGTGAAATTAGCGAAATAAATCGAGGCAAGGGTATATACAAGGGTATTTATTATGTAAGAAATTATATAGAAGGTACGCTTAAAAATACTCTTGGAAGCAAAGGCTCGGCACCCCTTATTGCCTTAATAACGGGAAACCAAAGCTATTTTGAAGCCGAAACCCAAAGAGCAATAAGGGCGTCGGGTACAAGTCATATTATGGTTGTATCAGGACTGCATCTGGGTATCCTTTGCGGCGCCGCAGTCGGTCTGCTAAAAAGATTTAAAGCCCGACCAAAATTGGTGTTTTTAGGCGGAATAGCAACGGTTTTCTTAATTCTTGCTATTTGCAGTTTTCATATTTCAGCAATCCGTGCAGCTATTACCTATGTAGTTATGCTGTTTGGCATTTTGCTTCAAAAAAGAGCGGATGCGCTAAACTCACTGGGATTTGCGGTGTTTGTTATAGTAACGGCGAACCCGTTTATAGCGGGGAATGTGAGCTTCTTGCTTTCAATTAGCGCAACCTTTGGTGTTGTAGTGTTAGCACCTATGCTCAAACGAATGTGCACTCCATTTGCTCTAAAAGGAAGGCTTAGCCTTATATTTGAAAGATTGTTGCAGATTCTTTATGTTTCGGTTGCGGCATTACTTTGCACTTTACCCATACAGATTTTTTATTTTGGAAGCATATCGGTGGCATCAATATTTGTGAACATATTAATTTCTTATGCGGTAAGCTTTGCGCTTACATTAACGGCCTTGGGAGTTTTAACTAGCTTTATTCCGTTTGTAGGCAAGATGGTTTTAATATTAGCTGCATCTCTTGGCGGATATGTTATGTGGGTTATAAATCTTTTCGGCAAGGCAGAACGCTTTATAATTTATTTTGATGAAACATCAAAAATTATAGCATCGCTTGCAGGAATAGCGATTATACTAAGCATTATTTATTTTGATATAAGAAGGAAAAGAAAGGAGGCTCACAATGCCGATTAACGAAAAAGCTTTAAGAAACGGTCTTAAAGCAGGCGCTTTAACTCCTGTGTATCTTATTTATGGAAACGATAACTTTCTAAAAAAGCAGGCGGCAGACCTTATTATAAAGGCAGCTGTCCCTCTGGATGACGGCTTTAATCTTTTAAGATATGAATACGGATGTGAGCTTCAAGAGGTTTATGATGAGTTGTGCGCCTTTCCTATTATGTCTGATAAAAAATGTGTTGTTTTTTATGACTTTGATATCGAAAATGCCTCATCGGCAGATTTTGAAAAGCTGTTGGAGCTAAGCTCGCAAAGATATGAAACTGCGGTTTTAGTTTTACAGTTTATAGCCTTAGCACCAGATTTTAAAAAATCCGAAAGAGGTAAAAAGCTTCTTGCAGCGGTCGAATCCGCAGGCGGAATTGTAGCCGAAATCAACCATAGAACACGAGAGGAATTGATAGGACAGCTAGTTTCCTCGGCAAAAAAGCATGGTGTCACGCTTTCTCCTTCGGCGGCGGCATATCTTATTGACAGCTGTTCTACCGATGTAAACATACTATCAAATGAGATTTCAAAGCTCTCGGCATACGTCGGGAGCGGAAACGAAATAACCAAGGAAACGATTGATGCCGTCGCAGTAAAAACGGTTGAGGCATCGGTTTATGGTATTTCGGAAAAAATTCTTTCGGGCGATGCGCAAGGCAGCTTAAAGCTGCTTGATGACCTGTATTTTACAAGACTCGATACAAGGATAATTTTTTTCCAAATAGCCTCAGGCTTTGTTGATATGTATAGAACACTTGCCTCAAAAAGCAAGGGAGTGTCGCTCGAACAGGCAGGACTTGACTTTAAAATGGGGAACAGAGCCTTTTTGCTAAAAAAGGCAGATACAGCACTTAGAAAAATTGATGAAAAGGCGCTTGGACTCTGCTTTGATATACTTATCGATGCCGACAGACAGCTAAAAGGCTATTCACAGGATGATAAAATAATTTTGGAAAAGCTGATTTTAAGGCTTATATACGCAATAAAAACGGGTGAAGCACTTGATTAGAGTAGATAAAGCCGTAATAGTAGAGGGCAAGTACGATAAAATCAAGCTCTCGAATATACTTGATGCAACTATTATTACAACCGAGGGCTTTCGCATTTTTAAGGACAAGGAAAAAAGAGAGCTAATAAGGATATTGGCAAAAAAAAGAGGTCTTATCATTATGACCGACAGCGACCGTGCGGGGCAGATGATAAGAAAGCATATTGAAAAAATAGCAAAAGGTGCGGATATTATAAATGTTTATCTGCCCTTTATAAAAGGCAAGGAAAAACGCAAAACCAAAGCCTCGGCAGACGGCAGTCTGGGGATTGAGGGAATAGGTGATGAGATAATTTTAAATGCCTTAACGGCGGCTGGTGCAATAGGCGAGCAAAAGCAAACTAAAAGGGCGTTTATTTCCAAAACAGACCTTTATAATTTGGGACTTTCGGGCGGAAAGGACAGCCGTATAAAGCGTGAAAAGCTACTTTCAAAGCTTGGCTTTCCAACCTTTCTTTCGGCAAACTCCTTACTTGACCTGCTTAATACACTCTATACTCCCTCGGAGGTACAAAAATGGATGGAAGAATAAACGGCAAGCTTAAAATCTTATATATTATAGATATTTTGCGCAAATATTCCGATGAGGAAAACCCTATAAATGCTACCCAGATATGTGAACATTTAGCTCAGTACGGCATAAAAGCCGAAAGAAAAGCTATTTATGATGATATAGAACACCTTATTTTTTATGGCTACGATATTATTAAAACAAGAACCCCAAGAGCAGGGTTCTTTATGGCGAGCCGAGAGCTTGAAATTCCTGAAATTTATCTTCTTACCGATGCGGTGCAGTCGGCAGGCTTTATTACCCCAAAAAAGACAAGGGAACTAATGTCAAAACTCGGCTCAATGATGTCGGCAGAGCAGGCAAGACTAAGAGAAAAAAGCACCTATATTGAGTATAAAAATAAGTGCGACAACGAGGAAATTTATATTTCCATAGACACTGTTCGTCAGGCAATTGAAAGCGGAAAAAAAGTTTCGCTTAAATACTTAAAGCGAACGGTTAATGAAAAAAGGCAGATAATAACAACCGAAAAGCAAATGAAGGTAAGCCCTTATGCGCTTATATGGATGGAAGACCATTATTATCTTGTCTGCAATAATGAAAAGTATGACAACCTGCTGCATTTGCGCATTGACCGTATGAAAACGGTGAGAATTATAGATGAGAAGTACCGACATTTCAGTGAGGTAAGTAACTACCGTGATACCTTTGATATTGCCGATTATGCAGGAAAAACCTTTAATATGTTCGGCGGTGAGCTGAAACAGATAGAGCTTCGTTGCTCTGCAAAGATTTTAGAACAGGTTATGGACCGTTTTTCAGATGAGCTTTATATAAAAAATGTGCAGGATGGAAAGATAAGCTTTACCCACAAAGCGCTTATCAGTGAGGGACTCATCGGCTGGATATTGCAGTTTGGAGAGGATATCGAGGTTTTGGAACCAAAGGAGCTTCGCGAACAAATTAAGCAAAAGATAGATAAAATCAGCAAGCTGTATTAAATTGAAAAAACTACTTGATTTTTTCCTTTCTTGTGTGTATAATAGTCTTCGACCGATATGGAGAAGTCGCGTAGCCCGGTCGAGCGCGCACGATTGGAAATCGTGTAACCATTAAAAGTGGTTCGAGGGTTCGAATCCCTCCTTCTCCGCCAACGCAAAGCACACCGAAGGGTGTGCTTTTTGCGTTGGTGGAGAAGGAGTATTAGATGAGAATCTTTTTTGCCAAGGGCAAAAAAGTTCGTCGAAGCAGTCGCAAAACCGCGCTAGGTTTTGCGAACTGTGAAGTCTCGAGTAAGGTAATTTTTTCGGTAACACTCGCAGTGTTCGAAAAAATACCGACGGAGAGTACCCCGACCGACATGGACTCTAACAGAGATATTCATTAGCACCCGTACGGGTGCTTTTTGCGTTGGTGGAGAGTACCTCGACAAAGACTAATTAAAAAAGTAATTGAAAAAGGTTTTAAAATATGATAGAATAAAAAAAGAATATTTGTTCGATTGGAGGATAAGCTGTGTCCAGACCTTCTTTAACCGAGAAACAGTTGGCGGTTTACAACTATCTGATAAAAGCATTATCAAAAGGAATTCCGCCTACGGTTCGCGAAATTTGTGATAGTACAAAAATCAAATCCACCTCAACCGTACACGCTATTTTAAGCGTTTTGGAAGAAAAAGGCTATATTGAGCGTGACGCAGGCTTTTCCCGAGCAATTCGTATTGCAGGTAGTCATTCTACTGCGCAAATACCGGTTATAGGAAGGGTAACGGCAGGACAGCCAATACTTGCGGTTGAAGAAATAGAGGATTATATTCCGTATGCAACAGGTGATGCAACGGGCTTATTTGCTCTGCGTGTCGTGGGACTTAGTATGAGAGATGCAGGAATTTTGGATGGCGATATTGTTATTGCCGACAAGGACGCAATTTCAAAAAGCGGAGATATAGTAATAGGTATGGACGGGGAAGAGGCTACGGTAAAAAGGCTTCTCATAAAAGAAGGCAGAGTGATTTTTATGCCTGAAAATCCCGATTTCTCTCCCATTTATCCCGAAAATCCGCACATTCTCGGAAAGGTAATAGGAAGCTACAGAAGGTATTAAAATGAATGTAAGAAAATATGTTGAAATATATACAGACGGCGCTTGCTCGGGAAATCCGGGGCCTGGCGGTTGGGGAGCTGTACTTCGCTACGGCATAAACGAAAAGGAACTTTCGGGCGGAGAAAAAGAAACAACCAACAACCGAATGGAGCTTACCGCCGTTATAAAAGCACTCAGAGCCTTAAAGGAACCCTGTGAGGTCAAATTGACAACCGATTCAAAGTATGTGTGCGATGCTGTCAACCAAGGCTGGCTTGATTCTTGGAAAAGTAGCGGCTGGAAAAAAGCTGATAAAAAGCCGGTGCTTAATGTTGATTTATGGGAAGAGCTTTTACCGCTTTTATTTAAGCACGATGTTACATTCTGCTGGGTGAAAGGTCATGCAGGACACAAGTACAATGAAAGATGCGACCGTCTGGCAGTAGAGTTTTATAAAAAACTAACCGATTAAAATTAAAAAGAGGCTGTCTCACTAAAATTTGTGAGACAGCCTCTTTATTTAGGTTTCATGTACCTTGGCTAGATATTAAGATTTCTTTATCATACCGCCATTATCATAAATATCACAGACTATTTTTTGGATTTTTAGTGCTTCCTTACCGGTAATTTCGAGTTTTTCTTTACCCAGTACGGCATTGTAAAACTGTCTTATCTGTACTGCATGCTGGAATCCCCAATAATCCTTGCCGCCTGAATACTTAAAAGCCTCATCGAAATTGTTTTCAGCAGTTTCAACAGTGCCATCCTTATACTCTATAACCGCATTATCATAAGTAAATGTGGCTTTACCGTTTTCACAAAGGAGCCTTATCTCTATCGGCTCATCAACAAGATAATTATTCATTGCATAGAACGAAAGCAAAGCACCGTTTGCATATTTGATAAGACCCTCAGCGGTATCTTCAACCACCATTATTTTATGGTTTCGGTTATGCAGAGCGGATTGTATTTCAACAGGCGTGCTGTTAATCATCCAGTTAGCAAGGTCCAAGGAATGAATAGCTTGGTCTATTACAACACCGCCACCCTCTTTATCCCAAGTACCCTTCCAATCAGAAGAATCATAGTAATTGTCAGGTCTGTACCAGGTAAGAGTGGTTCTTCCGCACTTTACTGTGCCGAGCTTACCGTCTTCAATTCTGCTTTTTACAAGCAAAGAGGGAGCATTATATCTGCACTGAAAAATAATACCATATTGAACACCGTATTCTTCGGCAGTTTCTACTGCACGTACAGCGTCATCGTATTTAATACTCATTGGCTTTTCGCAAATAACATTTATTCCGTTTTTAAAAGCGTCTACCGACACAGGCACATGGAGATAATGCGGAAGACAAATATGCACTGCATCCAGCTTTTCTTTTTGAAACATTTCTAAATAGTCGGTATAAACCCTGCCACCATATTTTTGTGATGCCGCAACTGCGCGCTCTTCCTTTATATCACAAACAGCTACAAGGTTTACATCTTCAAATGCAGCAATAGAATCAAGATGCATTACCGAAATGTTACCACAGCCAATAACCGCAACTTTTAGCTTTCCCATTTTAAACTCACAAACTTTTAAGTATATCTATAACCGCTTCAAGCTCAGCGGGCTTAACCTTCTCAACAGGGCGGTTATTCTTAACGCAATCAACAAAATAAATAATTTCATTGGCATAAGCGTCACTCTTGGGCAGATTTATTTCACCGGTGTCGCCCTCAGCAACCTCATCGAGATTTATAATGTTTCCGTTGCTCTCGTAAACTACAAGACCGCATTTATCGGTTGCAATTATAGCATTTTCAAATTGGAAACGGAAGTTTGCAGTAAAGGGATAGGGTGAAGCATACCAAGAAGATTCAGCACTGACAAAAAATCCATCAAAATCATAAACCGCACGAATATAATCCTGCTCGGGAAGTTTTGACCTGAAAGATGTGGTCTTCTTGGGAGCACCAAAGGCGTATACTAAGAAGTCAAGGTCGTGGATGTGAAGGTCAAAAGGAACAAGACCGCAACGCTTTTCATCCCTCATCCAGTTGTCCCAGCTCCAAGTGGGATATCCGCTAAGGCGAACCATATTACCTGAAAGAAGCTTTCCGTATCTTCCGCTATCATAAGCTTCTTTAACGAATTCATATTCTCTCCAAAAGCGTAAAACCTGTGCCACCATAAACTTAACATTATTCTTTTCGGCAGTATCGTATATGCGCTTAACATCCTCACGATTTAGGGAAATAGGTTTTTCACATATAACATTTATGCCCTTTTCCATTGCCTTTATTGCAAAATCTGCATGAAGGTATGTAGGAAGACAGATATCCAGAATATCAAACTCTTCATTTTCAAGCATCTCATCAAAATCGGTATATTGTCTTATATCGGGATACTTTTCCATCATCTCAGGGCGTATATCACAAATAGCAACAAGCTCAGCATCCTCTAATTCAAGCCAAGCGGGAATATGCGCACCGCTTATTCCGCCAACACCTACTAAACCTACCTTTAACATAGCTTTAACCTCCGTATACTTCCTTTAAAATGCTGTTGATATAGTCTCTTGCGTACATAATGTCAGCCTCTTGCTCCTCGCCCCATATTTCTCTCTCAATGGTAACATAGGAGTCGTAGCCCAACTCTTTGAGCTTTGCAAAGAACGCCTTGAAATCAACCTTACCGTCGCCTAAACGCACCTCTTCACCGAGGTCATGGCCGTTGGTAGGATAAAAACCGTCCTTTGCGTGTATGTTGCGGACATACTTGCCGAAAACATCCAGTGCATCAACAGGATTTGCACGACCGTAAAGAATAAGATTTGCAGTATCAAGGTTAATACCAAGATTATCACAGCCAACCTTTTCAAAGCAACGAAGCATAGTAACAGGAGTTTCCTGACCGGTCTCGAACAGCAAATACTGACCGTTTTCCTTTAAATGCTCAGCAACTGTTCTTACAGCAACACAGAAGGGCGCGAAATTAGGGTCATTCGGATTTTCCGGAATAAATCCCATATGAGTAATGATATCGGTTACGCCCAGCTTCTTTGCGAAATCAGCACCATCACAAAGATTTTGAACTCGCATCTGCCTGTATTCAGGAGGTACAAGTCCGAGGGTGAGTTGACCGTCATAATGATTCCAAACAACAGGACCTTCCCAGCCGCACCAGAATGCCGAAATGGAAATACCGTATTTTTTTGTAAGCTCACTTACCTCAGCAGCCTTCTCGTCGGTCCACAAAGACGGCTTCCATGAACAGAGCTGACAGTTGTCAAAGCCGAATTTCACGAGTTGTTGAAGCTTTAATTCAAGCTCCTCTTGGCCATCAATATAAACCATTGTACCGATTTTCATAAATAATACCTCCAAAAGTATTGATTTTTTTACAATTATATGATAGCATATACACACGAAGAAAATTGTAATTTTTTGCTTATATATTATAAAAAAATGACTTAATTTCAGGCGGTATAAATTATGAAAACAACCTCAAAAAAGGAATTTACGCCAGTAGTTTACGGCGAAACCTCGGTAAAAACAGCGCATTTCAAGTTTGATGCAAATGCAAGTGGTTTTAGCCAGCATTGGCACGACCGAATAGAACTGCATTTAGTAAAATC
Source organism: Clostridia bacterium (assembly GCA_017533175.1). Classification (GTDB taxonomy): domain Bacteria; phylum Bacillota; class Clostridia; order Oscillospirales; family Acutalibacteraceae; genus SFWF01. Next base: position 35,362 of record JAFXIJ010000008.1, on the reverse strand, counting down.
TGGAACATTAGAGCTTATTTGCAATAATGAAAAAATATGGATAAAAAAAGGAGAGATTTCAATTATTTCGCCCGCGTTTTCTCATGGAGGAGGATCGGGGGATACCGGCGTTGAGTATTATGTTTTAATGTTTGATATTAAGGATTTATATAACGGAACGGTATCCTCGCGCAAATATCTTGACCCAATAATAAACGGAGAGATATGCTTTAAGTATAAAACCGACATACCACAGATAGTAGAGCTGGCAGAGGAAATAATTGAAATGAATACAAACACAAAGGAGAATCATTCACTCGAAATTGTAGGGAGTCTCTACCGCCTCTTAGGATTGCTTTGTCGCTTTTGTATAGATGATAGAATTTCCCTAGAACAACACGCAACTGAAAAATTCGAAAGTGTTATAAGCTATATAAAATCTAATTTCACAAAAGAAATTTCGGTTGATTCTATAAGCAAAAATTTTAACTATGATAAATCTTATTTTTGCCGCAAATTCAAAAGTGTAATAGGCATAACCGCAAGCAAATACATAAATATACAACGCCTTGAATATGCCAGAGGATTACTTGAAAATACCAACAAAAGCATAATGAATATTGCACTTTCGAGCGGATTTTCTGAATCGGCATATTTTATTAATTGCTTTAAAAAAATGTACGGCATTACTCCCTTGAAATATAGAGAAAAGAACAAGAAAAGGGCCGGAACTAAGAAAAGCTGACTTTGCATAAAAACAAAGTCAGCTTTTGTTGCTAGATATAGCTGTAAAGTATTTCTGCGGTACCGCTGATTGATGCACAAAGACCTGCGGGAATAAAAATGCTTTGACCTTTTTTGCACAAAATTTTCTCTTTTCCAAAAGACAGAGTAAACTCCCCGTCAAGAACAACCAAGGAAATAAAACTGTCAGGATAAGAGATTTCTTTTGTGCCGCAAAGATTTAAAATTTTTGCCGAAAAAAACTCGCAGCTCGCAAGCTCCCTTTCGCTGCCGTACTCAAACTCGGCTACATCACCCACCGCACCGTAGGGAAGTGTGGGAGGGGTAGTTTTTGTCACATCAAGAGCCTTTTCAATATGTAGCGGTCTCGGCTTGCCGTCAGCACCAAGTCTTCCATAGTCCGAAACCCTGTAAGTCGAGTTAGAGCTTTGCTGAACCTCGGCAATTAAAATTCCTTCACCGATAGCGTGAAGGGTGCCTGCTGAGATAAAGAAAACATCTCCCTTTTTAACCGGCACGAAATTGCAAACATCTTCAAGGGTGTTAGCCCTGATTCTTCTTTCAAACTCCTCTTTTCCAAGAGTTTTATTAAAGCCGTAAATGAGAGAAGAGCCCTCCTCGCAGTCCACCACATACCACATTTCATTCTTGCCGAATTCACCCTCTACACGTAAGGCGTATTCATCGTCGGGGTGAACCTGAACCGAAAGCTTTTGCTTGGCATCAATGAGCTTTATTAAAATGGGAAAAGCAGAGAAGCTTGCAGCCTTTTCTCCGAGCGCAGCCGCGCCCCAAAGCTCAATCGCAAAGGAAAGGGTTTTGCCCGAAAGCTCGCCGTTTTGGATAACCGACTCGCCATCCTTATGACAGGAAAGCATCCAGCCTTCGGCTGCCTTTTCCTTGTCTGTTTTAAGATTAAAGTCACTTTTTAGTTTTGTGCCACCCCAAAGATAATCCTTTACGGGCGGTTCTAATATAAGAGGATACATAAACATCACCACATTTAATTATATAAAAGTAAAACGACTGTGTCAAGAAAATGAAAAAGGCTGCGAAAAAACTCTTCGTTTTGCCTATTTTTTCCTGTATATACTATATATAATACTTTACTTTTATATGGTTTCGTGTTATAATTTATGCGGCATAATGCGTTTATAAGACGTGCGTATATTAAGTACCATTGCCATTCTTAGTAATAATTAAAGTAAATAGTTTTTATGAAAGAAGGACTCATATGCAGTTTATCGACTTAAAAACTCAATATATGACTTTAAAATCAGAAATTGATTCAAAGATTCATGAAGTTCTGGATGCCGGAACATATATTGGCGGAGCGTGGGTAAAAGAACTTGAAAAACAATTGGCGGAGTTTGTTGGCCGCAAGCACTGCATTACCTGTGCAAATGGCACCGATGCTTTGCAAATTGCCTATATGTATTACGGAGTCGGCAAGGGCGATGCAGTATTTTGCACCGATATAACCTTCGTTTCCTCGACCGAGACCTCAAAAATGTTTGGAGCAACTTCGGTTTTCTGTGATATTCAGCCTAACACCTATAACATTTGTCCTGTAAGCCTTGAAAAACAAATCAATGCCGTTATAAAAGAGGGCAAGCTAACTCCCAAGGCTGTTGTGGCTGTTGACATTCTCGGCAATCCTTGTGATTATGATAAAATTAAAGAAATTTGCGATAAATATAATCTTGTTTTAATCGAGGATGCCGCCCAAAGCTTTGGCGCATCCTATAAAGGAAAAAAATGCTGCTCCTTCGGAGATATTGCAACAACTTCATTCTTCCCCGCAAAGCCATTGGGCTGTTACGGCGACGGCGGCGCAATTTTTGTGGATGATGATGAGGCGGCCGCTATAATCCGTTCAATTTGTGTTCACGGAAAGGGTCCACGCGGTAAGTACGATAATGTTCGAGTCGGGGTTAATTCAAGATTGGATACACTTCAAGCAGCCATCCTGTTACCAAAATTAAAGGCACTGGCCGATTATGAGGTGGACAACCGTCAAAAAATCGCCAAGCGCTACAATGAAGCGTTTAAGGAACACTTTACAGTTCCCTTTGTTGATAAGGATTGCGTTTCGGTCTATGCTCAATATGCGCTGCTTGCAAAAACCAACGAGATTAGAAATAGTGTTGTTGAGCATCTGACAAATAAGAACATTCCGAATATGATTTATTATCCCTGTCCGCAGCACGCTTTGCCTGTTTTTAAGGACGAGCCTCATTTTGATGAGAAGTTTGAAAACGCAAACGATTATTGCGCTCGCACCTTATCGTTGCCCTTCCATCCGTATCTAACCGAAGAGGAACAGCAGATAATAATCGATGCTGTTTTGGAGGCTCTATAATGAAAAACTATTTTGTTCACGAAAGCAGCTATGTGGATGATAACTGCGAAATCGGTGAAGGCACTAAGATTTGGCACTTCTCCCATATTATGAAGGATTGTAAAATCGGGAATAACTGCAACATTGGTCAAAATGTGGTTATTTCTCCGGGCGTCATCTTGGGAAACGGTGTTAAAATTCAAAACAATGTTTCGGTTTATACCGGTGTTGTTTGTGAGGATGGCGTGTTCTTAGGGCCAAGCTGTGTTTTCACAAATGTTATAAATCCGCGTTCCTTTATAGAAAGAAAAGACGAATATAGAAAAACCACAATAAAAAAGGGTGCGAGCATCGGCGCTAATGCAACTATTGTTTGCGGACACGATATCGGCAAGTTTGCCTTTATCGGAGCAGGAAGTGTAGTTACAAGAGATGTTCCAAATTATGCGATGGTTTACGGCAATCCTGCCCGTATACGAGGATATGTTTGCGAATGCGGAAACAAGCTTGATTTTTCAAATAACACTGCTGTTTGTTCAGTATGTGGGAAAAAATATGTTATTGACGATCAAAATAAAGTAGAGGAGATAAAATAATATGTCTATTAAACAACAACTAATTGAAAAAATTGAAAACAGGACCCTTTTAATGGGCGTTTGCGGTCTTGGTTATGTTGGCCTTCCGCTAGCCGTTGATAAAGCTAAGCACGGCTTTAAAACAATCGGCTTCGATGTTCAAAAGGAAAAAGTTGATTTAGTAAATGCCGGTAAAAACTATATTGGCGATGTCGTAGATGCTGATTTAGAGGAATTAGTTGCAAGTGGTATGCTTAAAGCTACTACCGATTTTAGCTTTGTAAAAGATGTTGATTTTATCGCTATTTGTGTTCCCACACCGCTAGATGCACACCAGCAGCCTGATATTAGTTATGTTCGCTCCTCTGCTGAAGAAATTTCCAAATATTTGAAAAAGGGCTCGATGGTTGTCCTTGAATCTACCACTTACCCCGGCACTACCGAAGAGCTTCTTAAACCTATATTAGAAAAAGGCTCCGGCTTAAAATGCGGCGAAGACTTTTATCTTGGATTCTCGCCTGAACGTGTTGACCCCGGCAATCTTATTTACAAGACAAGCAATACCCCAAAGGTAGTTGGAGCTATCGGAGAAGATGCTGTTGAGGTTATTGCTAAGGTTTATCGTGCAATTTTAGATGGCGACGTTCACACCGTTTCTTCTCCTGCTGTTGCTGAAATGGAGAAAATCTTAGAAAACACATATCGTAACATCAATATAGGTCTCGTTAACGAAATGGCGATTTTGTGCAACCGTATGGGCATTAATGTTTGGGAGGTTATCGATGCCGCTAAAACAAAGCCCTATGGCTTCCAGGCATTTTATCCCGGTCCCGGTCTCGGCGGACATTGCATACCTTTGGACCCCTATTATTTAAGTTGGAAGGCAAGAGAGTATGGCTTCCACACCTCTATGATTGAGGCTTCTATGATGATTAACGACCGTATGCCCGAATACACCGTAGAGCGCGCAGGCAAAATTTTAAACCGCTATAAGAAATCTTTAAACGGTTCAAAGGTATTGGTTCTTGGCGTTGCCTACAAGCAAGATATTGATGACTATCGCGAAAGCCCTGCAATTCGCGTTATTGATGAGTTCGAGAAAACAGGTGCAGTTATCGATTTCTATGACCCCTTTGTTCCTTCTTATCGTGAGCATGGAAAGACTAAGGTTGGTATTGAGGCCATTAGCCCTGAAATTATTGCTCAGTATGATTTAGTATGCATCACTACCGCACACACCACAGTTGACTACGAGATGGTTGCAAATGCAGGTGTACCGGTATTCGACTGTAAGAATGTTACAAAGAATTTAGCAAATAAAACAAACATTGAGGTTCTCTAATGAAAAAGATTTGTTCGGTTGTCGGTGCCAGACCGCAGTTTATTAAGCTTGCCGTTGTTTCTCGTGTTCTCCGCAAATATTATCAAGAGGTGCTTATCCATACCGGTCAGCATTATGACCATAATATGTCGGATGTGTTTTTTGAGGAAATGGATATCCCAAAGCCCGACTATAATTTAGGAATTTCGGGTGGTATGCACGGCCAAATGACCGGACAGATGCTTATCGAAATTGAAAAGGTTTTCGTTAAGGAACAGCCCGATATGGTTCTTCTCTTCGGAGACACCAACTCTACTATGGCCGCTGCCTTGGCTGCCGTTAAGCTCCACATTCCCGTGTGCCATGTTGAAGCTGGTAATCGTTTTGGCACCTTGGAAAGTCCCGAGGAAGTAAACCGCACGGTTACCGACCATATCTCAACCATCAATCTGCCCTGCACCGAGTCGAGTCTTAATTTCCTCGAGAGAGAGGGCCTTGGTGAAATCTCCACCGTGGTGGGCGACCCGATGTATGATGCTTTTTGCTATTACACCGAGCAGTTAGATGGAAGCGTACTAACCGAAATTAAAGACTTTGCAGGAAATATAATAACGCTTCCCAAAAAGTTTTATTATATGACCTGTCACCGCCAGGAAAACACAGATACAGATGAAAAGCTTGATGGCATTTTCTCGGCTATGGAATCTCTTGATTTCCCCACGATTTACCCGGTGCATCCGAGAAATCACGACCGCGCCGAGAGACTTTGCAAGGAAAAAGGCTATAAAAACATCATTTTAACTCTTCCCGTAGGATATAAAGCATCTATTTCACTTGTTAATAGGGCGGAGAAAATCGTTACCGATTCAGGTGGAGTGCAAAGAGAGGCCTTTTTTGCAGGCAAACCATGTGTTACCGTGTTGGATTTCGTGGTTTGGCCCGAAACAATGAAGGATGGCTGCAATATTCTTGCAAGACCTGAAAAAGAGGATATTTTGACCAAATTAAATCGCACTGTAACTTTTGACGCTGACTATCAACCCTTTGGCGATGGACACAGTGCCCAAAAAATAGTGTCGATTATTAAAAACTTTCTAAACTAACGGAGAAACATATGAAACGTTGTATTTTCCACTATCTTCACCCCATAGAGGACAATCCAAATGTTGGTTCAGCACTTCGACCAAACCAAATGCTGAAAGCGTTTAAGGATATTGGTTATGAGGTTTCTATCGTTGCCGGATATAGCAAGGAACGAAAAGCATGCATTAGTAAAATACGCGAGGATATTCAAAATGGCGTTAAATACGATTTTGTCTATTCTGAAAGCGTTAATGACCCAACACTTATGTCGGATAAAGACCACTTTCCAAGACATCCCTTTATGGATTTTAATTTTTTGAAATTTTGTGGAAAACACAACATACCTGTGGGGCTATTTTATCGCGATGTATATTGGAAGTTTCCTTTATTTCGAGAAACCTGTTCTCCATTGAAACAGATCATATTAAAGCCTATGTTCGCTTATGACCTTGTTAAGTATCGTAAATGTCTTAATTTACTTTATTTACCGACCATGCGAATGCAACGTTATGCGCTTCCTAATTTTCCAAGTCGTGCATTGCCACCAGGAGGCATATTACGACAAGACACGTATGAAAAAAAGAAGGCGCAGGCTAAATCAATAAAAAAGCTAAGTATTTTTTATGTAGGAAGTCTATCAGCTCTATATGATAATCGACTGCTTTTTCAAGCTGTAAAAGAAACCGATGATGTTTACCTTACTGTATGCACTCATCAAAAACAATGGGAGTCTATTAAAACTTCTTATGAAGCATATATGTGTGACCGCATTGAAGTGATCCATAAATCAGGAGATGCTTTGCGACCTTATTATGAAACCGCCGACATTGCTGCCTATTGCTTAAATCACGATAAATATTTAGATATGGCTATGCCTATTAAGGTGTTTGAGGCAATTAGCTATGGAACGCCATTGCTAACAACTAATATTTTTTCTATCGCAGAATTAGTACGAAAGGAAAATATCGGTTGGGTTACAGAAACATCAGTAGAGGGAATAAAATGCATTCTCGAACACCTGAAATCTCATCCTGAAGAAATTGTACAAAAAACAGAAAACACGATCCTTGCTGCCCAGCGCAACACATGGCAATGTCGAGCTTTACAAGTGGCAAAAGAATTAACCAGCTTAAAAAATAAGGAGAATTAACCATGAAATACGCATTAATTGGATGTGGCAGAATTGCCACCAATCATATTAAGGCTGCTGTAAATAACAAATTAGAAATTGTTGCCGTTTGCGATATTTTGCCTGAAAAAATGGAGGCTTTGCTTGCAAAGCACGGTCTTGAAAACGACACCTCCATTAAGCGTTACACCGATTACAAGCAAATGCTCTTGGAGAATGATATTACACTTGTGAGTATTGCCACCGAAAGCGGAATCCACGCTGAAATAGCTTTATACTGCATCGACTGCGGTGTAAATACAATAATTGAAAAGCCTATGGCTATGTCTATGGACGATGCCGAAGAAATTATCCGTCGCAGCGAAGAAAAGGGCGTAAAGGTTTCGGCTTGCCATCAAAACCGCTTTAACATCGCTGTTCAAAGAATGCGTCAGGCAGTGGAAAGCGGCCGTTTCGGACGCCTTTCACACGGCTCTATACATGTTCGTTGGAACCGCAACCAAGATTACTACTTGCAGGCTCCTTGGCGCGGCACATGGGCACAGTACGGCGGTTGCCTAATGAATCAATGCATTCACGGTATTGATTTGTTGCGTTGGATGATGGGTAATGAGGTCGATGAAGTTTACGGCATTACTAAACAGCAATTCCATGATTACCTCGAATGCGAGGATATCGGTATGGCTGTGATTAGGTTTAAAAACGGCGCTGTTGCAACAATTGAGGGAACAACAAACGTGTATCCTAAGAACCTTGAGGAAACACTATACTTGTTCGGTGAAACAGGCACCGTAAAGCTTGGCGGAAAGTCCACAAATAACATTGATGTTTGGGATTTTGCCGATGAGGGCGAGGAGGACCAAGCTAATAAGGGACTTAAAGAGGCTACCTCTAATGTATATGGAAATGGACATACCAGCCTTTTTGCCGATGTAATGGATGCTATTGAAAACGATAGAAAGCCTTATGTCGATGCTGTTGCAGGCAGAAACGCTTTAGAGATGATTTTAGCAATCTATCAGTCAGCAGCTACAGGCAAGCCTGTTAAGTTGCCTCTTTGCGGTGTGGCTTCTACCGATTTTACAGGAAGGTTCGATAAATAGTTTCCTCCTTTCGCTTACCGTACACTAAGGAAACAAGAAAATAAAATGGTTTGGCGAAGATTCCTTCTTGATTTATTTGATTGAAGCCAAGTTGACAGCGATTTGCAATTGCAGTAATTTCCTAATCGGGAATATTTATGCGTATTTGCGGAGTTTTGCAATACTCCTTGTTGCCCTAATTTGTTTTTTATCGCTTCGACAGTTTTTTGGTGGTTTTAAAAGATTTTTTAAAACCACACCAACCAACATAATAGAATTGATGTGTTAAGTTTATGAAAATTTGCTTTTTAGCTCCGGCGAATAATGCTCATACCATAAAGTGGTGTAAATACTTTGTAGCTCAGGGTCATCATGTAGATGTGATTTCCTTTATTGATTCTGATATCCCTGGTACAACTGTCCATTTTATAGACACAGGCACTTCCGCTAATGGCAGTGATAAAGATAAACTTAAATACTTGCTTAAATCAGCTACCGTTCGCAAGATTATAAAACAATTAAAACCGGATATAATTAATGCGCATTATGCAACAAGTTATGGTACTGTTGCTGCCTTAGCAGGCTTAAAAAATTATATTCTTTCAGTGTGGGGTTCGGATATTTATGAATTTCCCCAAAAAAGCTTTTTACACAAAGCATTACTGAAATTTAGTTTGTTTAAAGCGAAATATTTATTTTCAACAAGTAAGGCGATGGCTGAGGAAGCCTCTAAATATACAAATAAAACCTTTTACATTACTCCCTTCGGAGTGAATATAGATTTATTCACCCCTAAAATGCGCGACCGAAATGATACAAATTTCATAATTGGCACAGTTAAAGGCCTTGCACCTGCTTATGGAATTGATGTACTTTTAAGATCGGCCGCTTTATTAAAAAATGAACATCCTGAAATTCCTTTGAAGATAAGAATTGCAGGAAGCGGTTGCTGCGAAAAAGAATATCATTCATTAGCGGCAAAATTAAACATAGAAAATATCACCACTTGGTTAGGATTTATACCTCAGGAACAAGCGGCTAAGGAATGGGCAAATATGGATGTTGCTGTTGTATGTTCAAACAGCGAAAGCTTTGGTGTTTCTGCCGTAGAAGCTCAATCTTGCGGATGCCCTGTGATTATTTCGGATATCCCAGGTTTAATGGAAGCCACCAAGCCGGGTGAGACAAGTATCGTTGTTCCAAAAAAAAATGAGAAAGCAGTTGCTGACGCACTGTTTCGTTTATATAATGATGCTACCCTTAGAAGAGAGATGGGTATTGCTGGCCGAGATTACGTATCAAAAAATTATGAATTAAATGACTGCTTTAATAGAATTGAAATGCTTTTTAAAACAATTGCAAACAACAGTTTTTCCCGTTGTTAAATATTACATTTTCTTGCTTGATTTAAGCATGCTACGTGTTTGAAATGGTACAATAAAAACCATGTATAATTAATAGAAAGGTTTTCTTAAATGAATAAATTTTGTTCTTTTATAAAAAAACATGAACTTTTATCTGTTACGGCACTTTGTATTATACTAGTGGTTTTTGTTTGTGCTTTTTATGGAATTAAAATGCTCATACCCCAAAATAAAATGGAACAATCTTTTGAGGTAGAATTTGCTGAAAAGTCAAAAAATTGCCCAATAGACTTTAAAAACGAGTCTTTCAAAAAGGTAATTTCGCGCACTTTAAAATGTTATCCTGACGACTTCTCGAAAGATTTATTTGCAGAAGTAGAAACCTTAATTATTACCGACGTTTCAAATCTTACTGATATAAGTGATATCCAACATTTTCCAAACCTAAAAAGGCTAGAAATCACTAATTGCGATATACAAGATATCACACCCTTAGCTTATTTAAATAAACTTGAACAACTAAATCTTTCTTCAAATAACATAAAAGATTTGTCTCCTGTTTCAAACTTATCATCTCTTGTTACGATAGATGTTTCAAGAAACCAAATTGAGGATTTTTCTCCTGTAAAAAATCTAGCAAACCTTGAAAAAGGAGTCTTTGATGATAATAAAATTGAACATATTGAAAACCTTTCACAAATGAAGAATTTGAGTGGACTTTCAATTGCCAATAATCTAATAAGCGATATAGAGTTCGTTACCACAGGAAATCTAGTTTCATTAAATATCAGCTCTTGTAAAATTGATAATATTTCAAAGCTAGCTGAATGCGAAACTCTTGAAAGCTTAATCCTTTATGGTTACACTCAAATGGATTTGTCCCCACTATATAACCTTCCAAATTTTTCTTCATTATGGCTTGATCGTGAATTTGACCGTAAACAATTAGAATTTATGGAAGATAGTTTTAAATTCGCAGATAATTACACTAAAATATATTTAGTTTCCAAAAGACACGGACTAGAGCTTGTGAGGTTTACAAATCCATGAATGTTTTCTTATCTTCTATTATAATCATAGTGGCTACGGTTTTTTCTATATACTGTTACTACAAAGCTTCCGGCACTTTGAATCCTGGTAAAATAAATTTAATATCTATGACGGGCGCATTGTTTTTTTTGCAGACCTTTATAGGAAGCGCTTTAATTATGTTGGGCTTTAACCGCCACTACACCTTGGATCGACTTATTGACCGACAAGGAAGCGTTTCAACCACATTTATTGTGGTTATGCTTGTGTCGGTTGCATTTCCTCTATTAATATATTTATTTCTTCGTATTTTTAAGGTGAATCCCCAAAAAGACTATGCCGCTTATCTTGAAAAAAAAACCGAATACTATGACTCTAAACTTTTGTTTTGGTTAGTACTTATTGCAGGCATTATTTGTCTTTCACTTTTGGCAATGTTACTTAAAAAAATTGGTTATCTTCCCATTATCAAAATGTTTTTTCACAACAGTGATTTTGATTTGTCTCTCGAACGCATCCGCAACACGGAAACTACTGTTTTTAATCAATATGTAACCAATATCATGATTCATTTGGCAGTTCCCGTTATAGCATATTTTACGTTTGCCTGTGCGCTTGCTAGCAAAAAAATCAAATGGTGGGTTCTAGCAACAATATTTTTCATTGCTTCTGTTATAACAAAAACCTATAATTTCGCAAAAGCTCCTATCGTATTTTTCTTGGTCGTATATTTATTCGTTTTTATCTACTATATAGGTGGCATAAAAAAGCGTTGGGTTTTTCTTATGTCAGTTAGCGCTTTAATTATGTTTATATTGACTTATTCTGCCTTTGGTGCAGATATAAACATTACTGATATTTATAACGGTATTTGGGGACGCACCTTTTTCACGCAAGTGGGAACACTAAGTTTCAACTTTGATCTTTTTCCTCACCATATTAACTATTTGCAGGGTAGAAGCTTTGCTTCAATATTACTTCCTCTATTTGGATTCAATTCCTCAGAACACCTAAGAAGCGCTCGTCTAATTATGGAAATTTATGGTTCAGAAGGCGTATATAATGGCAGTGCCGGCGTTATGAACTCTCTGTTTATAGGGGAGGCTTATGCCAATTTTGGTTGGTTAGGTATAATTTTTTCAGTTTTATGGATAGCCTTAATTATTTCAGCATTTTTCTTCCTGATTATGCGATTTAAAAAGACTCCTGCAACCATTACTTTGTTTGCATATTTCACTGTAAATATGGCAACTGCAACTCAGGGCGGTTTTTGTGATTTTGTATACAATATTACATGGACTGTTGTATTTTTAGCACTACTTGTATGTCATTTTTTATTCGTGCAAAAAGATCACAATAAAAAATCTCCTGCCTTTTTACGAAAAGCGATAAATGGTATAAAAATTGTATTTAAAAAAGGTCTTGTTCATATTCTTACCGGAAACTTTATGACCAAGTTAGTTTCGCTTTTCGGCTCAATTTTTCTTGTTCGCATTCTTTCAAAGCAGGAATACGGTATTTTAGGATATTTAGAGAACATATACGGATATGTCTTTGTGCTTGCCGGAATGGGTATGGCGAATGCAATTCTTAGATATGTTGTTTTGGGAGAGACTTCTTCTAAAAAATACGGTTACTTTAATTACTGCTTCAAAAAGTCGCTTATTTGGAATGTGGCACTTTGCGTTTTGGCCGCCGTCATTTTCTTCTTTTATCCCCACAAACAAGACTATAAAGATTATGCTTGGCTGCTAAACATATTATTCCTAATGCTGCCGCTTCAAAATATTTGCGAAATATGCCTTTGCAACGAACGCGCAATGTTTTCTAACCAAAGATATGCAACTTTTTCCTTGATTTTATCAGCTGCAGTTATTCTTGGTAAAATCATAAGCGGTGCAATTGCAGGAATTCGCACGGTGGTTTTCGGTCAGCTAATTACCTACGCTATATTAGCAATCATCTTCTATTTAGCCTCCACCAAGAAATACTATAACGGCATAAAGCCAATGCCCATCGAGAGAAATGAGCAAAAGACCGTTAACAAATATTCGCTACAATATATGATAACCAACGGCCTTTGGACCATCTTTATGCTAAACGATGTATTTTTACTGGGTAGATTTTGCGAGCCGAGCGTTTTGGCCGATTACCGCGTGGCATACACTATCCCAGGCTGTGTTACAATAATAAGCTCTGCAATAGGTGTTTTCTTAGCGCCCTATTTTGTTCGCAACGAAAATAACACACCATGGGTTCGTCGCTATTTCAAACTAACCTATATAGCTTCGGCAGCCGTCATCGGCTTTGTATGCCTCATTATAGCACTGCTTTCAAAACATGTCATTTGGTTGCTTTACGGCGAGCAATATTTAAATATTACACCTATTATGCAATTGTTACTCTTGGCGGCATTCTTTAACTGCGGACTGCGTTACACCACAGCCAATCTGCTTGCCGCTATGGGTAGAATTAAGTATAATATGATTGTTTCGGCAGCAGGAATGGGATTGCAAATTTTAATTAATATTTTTGTAGTTACGAGATATGGCGCCATCGGTGTTGCAATAACAAGTTGTGTCGTTTACTTCCTAATGGCAATAACACTATTAATTATTTTTATAAAATCATATTATTTGAAAGATAAAAAAGCATAAAAACAAATAGCCCACCAAATATTGTTTGGTGGGCTCTCATTTTTTTGTAAAGATTTCTTAATCTCTTCTAAATATATCTCTTGTGTAAACCTTGTCGGCAACATCATCAAGAGAAACATCATATCTATTGGCAATAATAGCATTGCACATTTCTTTAAACTTTGCACGGTCATTCACAATCTCGCTGCCAAAGAAGGTTTCTCCATCATTAAGGGTGGGCTCATAAATAACAACCCTCGCACCCTTTGCTTTTATGCGCTTCATAACACCTTGAATAGAGGACTGACGGAAATTATCCGAGCCTGCCTTCATAGTGAGACGATAAATTCCGATAACCGCAGGGATTTCCTTGGCCTTATTATATTCATTATCCTCTTCATAGCCATAGTAGCCTGCCATACGGAGAACTCGGTCGGCAATAAAGTCTTTACGGGTTCTATTGGATTCAACAATTGCCGTCATCATATTTTGAGGAACATCCTCATAATTGGCAAGAAGTTGCTTGGTATCCTTCGGCAAGCAGTATCCGCCGTAACCAAATGATGGATTATTATAATGTGTGCCAATTCTTGGGTCTAGGCAAACACCATTAATAATTTGCTGTGTGTCAAGCCCCTTCATTTCGGCATAGGTATCAAGCTCGTTAAAATAAGATACACGAAGAGCCAAGTATGTGTTGGCAAACAGCTTAACTGCCTCAGCCTCGGTATATCCCATAATGAGGGTGTCAATATCCTCTTTGACGGCTCCCTCTCTTAGAAGTTCTGCAAAGGTGTTTGCAGCCTCTACAAGGCGGGGATTTTCAACATCCGTTCCGACAATAATTCTGCTCGGATAAAGATTATCATAAAGCGCCTTGGACTCTCTCAAAAACTCCGGGCTGAAAATAATATTCTCGCAATTATATTTTTTCCTAACCATCGCCGTAAAGCCAACGGGAATGGTTGATTTTATAATCATAATGGCATTAGGATTGCTTTTTATAACAAGTTCAATAACCGACTCAACGGCTGATGTATCGAAAAAGTTTTTTTGGCTATCATAATTTGTGGGAGTTGCGATTATGACAAAATCTGCATCCTTATATGCCGCTTCGGCATCGAGGGTAGCGGTTAAATCAAGCTCCTTTTCAGCAAGATACTTTTCTATGTATTCATCCTGAATGGGAGATTTTCTTTTGTTTATCAGTTCCACCTTTTCGGGAATAATATCAACATCTATAACCCTATTATGCTGTGCTAAAAGCACCGATATTGATAAGCCAACATAGCCAGTTCCTGCAACCGCTATATTATATTTTCTTTTAATCATTGTTCTGCTCCTATCATTTAATGCGTAAAACCTTTATTACACACCAAAAGAAAATATGAAACGCTGAACGAATTACGCTCAAATGCTCAATATCCCTATATAAAATCCAATGATATTTAATTACCTTGAATTTGTTGCTCGAAATAGAATTTTTGCGAACGCGATAACGCATCAGCACATCCGGCATGCCCCAAATGTAAGGCTCTTTTTTAAGCATTTGCAGCCAAAGGGCATCGTCGTTTCTCTTTCGAATGTTGGGAACTTCGAATTTCCCCATCTTTTCGACATCATAAACAACCGTTGAATTACCTACGGGACAATCTAACAACAAACGGTTATAGTCGGTCTTTTTAACGGTTTTAATTACGCGGTTTAAAGAGTTATCCTTTTCGTCGATTTGCTCATAAGCGGTGCAAGAGAAGGCATAGCCGTTATCGGTCATCCACTTGATTTGGCGCTCAAGCTTTTCGGGCATCCAAATATCGTCGCTGTCGAGAAATGCCATATATGAGCCCTTTGCAAGATTCATTGCTGTTGTTCTGGCAACCGCTGCACCTGAATTAGCATCGAGTAAATGATAACTAATTCGTGAATCGTTCTTTATATACTCATCAACTATTTCTTTTGTATTATCTTCTGAACGGTCATCAACAATAATCAATTCCCAATTTTTATATGTTTGTGCCTGCACAGAATCAAGAGTTCTTGCAATAAAGTTAGCACAGTTATATGTTGGCATAATTATAGAGACTAATTTTTCCGACATACTTTTGCTTCCTCTCTAATTTGTTTTCGGCTTTAATCGCCCGTGTATTCCTTGCCTAATACGGCGAGAATCGTCATAAACATTATCTTTATATCTCTAAAAAAGTTAAAGTGTTTAATTCCTTTGAGATTATAGTGCATTTTACCGGGGAGAACCTCATTGACATAAACATTATCTACATCCTCTGCACTGTCAAGAAGTGCACTCTCATCCTTATAAAGAATACTTGCTTCGCTTGTAACGCCTGCGGGCAAAAGGAGGGTTGCCATCATTTCATTCGTATATTCGGCAACATATTTTGGCACCTCTGGGCGAGTGCCCACGAAGGACATAGTACCTCTGAAAACATCTATAAGCTGACCAAGCTCATCAAGCCTACAATCTCTTATGAATTTGCCGACTCTTGTTATTCTGCTGTCGCTGCTAACAGTTACCTGAGTGCCTATTTTATCCGCATTATTAACCATCGTTCTGAATTTAAAAATCTTAAATTCCTTGCCATACTGTGTAATTCGTGTTTGACGATAAAAAACAGGACCTTCGGATTCAAGCTTTATGGCAATAGCCAAAATCAAGAACACCGGGCTTAAAACAACAAGCATAATTCCCGAGCAAAAAATGTCGAAAACTCTCTTAAAGAAGAGGCTTGTCCTTTTCTTGCTCAAAACTTCATAATAAGGGCGAACCTCTTCCGTTTTAAGCTGTTCGGGTAGATTTTCCCACTTTTCTAAAATCATATATACTCTTTTAACACCTTTATATAACTTTCAATCACAAAATCCACCTGTTCATCTGTAAGACAGGTATTAAGCGGAAGTGTGATTTCATTTTCAAAATGCTTATACGCATTCGGATAATCCTTAATATCAAAGCCTAATTTCTTATATGCCGTGTGCATAGGCAACGGTTTATAGTGAACATTACAGGAAATTCCAAGCTCCGCCATTTTAATTATTATTTCATTACGCTGCTCGTTAGTAATGCCCGGCACCCTTGTAATATACAGATGTCCCGAAGACTCATTCTCATTCGTATAATGAGATAGCGTTTTTACGCCTAGCGGAGAAAATGCCGCATCATAGCGCATTACAATATCCTTACGACGAGAAAGCATTTTATCATATCTCTCTATCTGCGCCAGACCCATAGCGGCGGCAACATCGGTCATGTTGCACTTGTAATAAAGTCCTGCTATATCATACTCCCATGCACCAAGCTGTGTTTTAGCCAGCGCATCCTTAGACTGACCGTGAAGCGATAAAAGCTGAAGTGATTTATAAATATCATCACTATTTATGCCTTCAATTTTATTCCAGGTAAGTGCGCCGCCCTCGGCAGTTGTGAGGTTTTTAACCGCATGAAAAGAGAAGGAAGAAAAATCAGCCAAAGAGCCGGCGGGTTTTCCAAACCTTTTAGCTCCCAAAGAGTGCGCCGTGTCTGCCATAACGGCAATTCTGCCAAGAGCCTTTTGCATTTCACTATTGGGGGTGAACATATCCTTTTTGCTGTCAACTATCTCATAAATCTTCTCATAGTTGCAAGGAATACCTGCCAAATCAACGGCGATAACGGCCTTGGTTTTAGGGGTTATTACCGCAGCCATCTTTTCATAATCCATCTCGAGCGAATCTTGTTGGCAATCAACCAAAACAATCTTAGCTCCGACATGGTGAACCACCGAAGCCGAAGCGGTATATGTGTATGCAGGAACGATAACCTCATCGCCTTCGCCAATGCCTAAAATATGCAACACCATTTCGGCACAAGCTGTTTGAGAATTAAGGCAAACAGCCTTTTCGGTCGAACACATTTCAGCTATTCGGCGCTCTAATTCCTTAGTTTTCGGTCCTGTTGTTATCCATCCTGATCTTAAAGTCTCCACAACCTTGGCTATTTCAGCTTCGGTTATATCAGGAGGAGAAAACGGTACATTCATCCATACTACCCCCTATACCATATTATATGCATGTTCATTATATCACATCATAATTAATATTGCAATAATTATAATGAATTAAACTACCCAAAATAATGAATTAAACTACCCAAAAATTAGGGTGGTTTTAACATCATTCCAAATGAAACGCGAGGTTCAAGTCCTGCCAAAAACTTAACAAAAATTAAAAGGAACCAACCTTGCGGTCGATTCCTCTTAATTTGGTGCGGGTGACAGGACTTGAACCTGCACGGAGTTTCCACTGGTTCCTAAGACCAGCGCGTCTGCCATTCCGCCACACCCGCTAATAAATTTTTTGTGCGTTTACCGAAAGACACGGACTATATTTTAATATAATTCGCGCTAAAAGTCAAGGAAAATAATTGCCAATAGGTGCAAAATATGTTATTATATTAATAAGTATTATTGAACAACTTAAAGTACAAACAACTAAGGCATGTCAAGAGGTATAAATTAATTCACGGCAGAAGTCGGTCTTTCGTAATATATATTATGAAAGGTCGGTGGTTGGTTGATTCATTACAGAAAAAATATAAAGCAGAGATTTTATCGTACACTCGCTCTCATGTTGGCGATTATATTTTCTCTGTTTGCGGGATATGTTTACATAGAATACCGACTAAAAACGGTGGTGAAGGTTTTTGCTATGAGCGAGGCAAAATCTTTAATAATCAATTCAGCAAACCGTGCGGCATCGGATTTACTTGCTGAGCTTGACATTACATACGACTCGCTTGTCATCATTAATCGCAAGGAGAACGGCGAGGTAAACTCGATTGAGATAAACAGCGTCTTAGCAAACAAGTTTAAAGCCCAAATAACCGATTGTATTGCGAGAGAGCTTAGGAAGTACGAAAAGGTATCCTTTTCGGTACCTGTTTTTGCGGCATTCGGAATTTATTATATCGCGTTTTATAATCCGCGTCTTTCATACGAGCTGGCAGTTACAACCACGGTAGGAAGCGATTTTTCGGGAGCCTTTGAAAGCGCAGGTATAAATCAGGTACTTCATCAGATACTGTTAGATATAAGCCTGGAAAGTGACCTAGCAATGACCGATTTTAACACATCCTTAACAAACAAAACATCCTTCATAGTTGCAGAGACTGTAATTACGGGAGTTGTGCCCGACGCATTTACAAGCGTTATCGGAGCAGAGGATGAAACGGTCGAGGATGTATTCGACCACGGAGCAACACTTAATTAGTAAAAATCAGGAGGTAAAAAATGGAACTTGGCGAAGCAAAACGCAGAGCGGAGGAGCTGACAGAGCTTTTACGCTACCACAATGAGCGTTATTATAATGAAGATTCACCCGAAATTACCGACTATGAATACGATATGCTCAGTCGCGAGCTTCGCGCCATTGAGGCTCTATTTCCCGAGCTTTCCTTAGAGGATTCTCCTACAAAGCGGGTAGGAGGCACGGCGGCAAAGCTGTTCGCTCCCGTTAAACACAGGGTTAAAATGGAGAGTCTGCTCGATGCCTTTGATTTTGAGGAGCTGCGTTCCTTTGATAAAAAGGTTCGTGCGGCAGTTTCTCCCGTCAGCTATTCGGTTGAACCTAAAATAGACGGACTTTCGGTCTGTCTTGAATATGAAAACGGAGAGTTTGTCCGCGGCTCTACAAGAGGCAACGGAGAAACGGGCGAGGATGTTACGGCAAATCTTATGACAATAGGCTCTATCCCTAAAAAGATTGACTTTAAGGGCGTTTTAGAGGTAAGAGGCGAGGTCTATATGTCGCGTGAATCTTTTAATGCGCTCATAAAAAGGCAGGAGCTTATGGGGGAAGCACCTGCAAAAAATCCTCGCAATGCAGCGGCAGGCTCTTTAAGACAGATAAACTCAGAGCTTTGTGCCGAGCGTAAGCTTGATATATTTATTTTTAATATTCAGTATATAGAGGACAAAAGCTTTTCCTCCCACATAGAATCACTTGACTTTTTGAAGACTCTTGGCTTCTCGGTACTGCCCAGCTACAAAAGCTGCAACGATATAGAGGCTGTGATTAACGAAATAACCGAAATTGGAGAGAAACGCGGAAGCCTGCCCTTTGATATAGACGGAGCCGTAATAAAGCTTGACTCAATTTCACTTCGTGAGGAAATGGGAAGCACTTCTAAATATCCAAAGTGGGCGATTGCCTATAAATATCCGCCAGAGGAAAAGGAAACAAAGCTTATTGATATCGAAATCAATGTAGGTAGAACGGGAGCGCTTACGCCAACCGCAGTATTTGAACCAATTTTCTTGGCAGGAACTACGGTTTCCCGTGCTGTGCTTCACAACGAGGATTTTATAAAAGAAAAGGATATTAGAATAGGGGACACCATAATCGTTCGCAAGGCGGGAGATATTATCCCCGAGGTAGTTGCCTTAAAGGAGCACGCGCCCGACTCGGTCGAGTTTGTTATGCCAAAAACTTGTCCCTCCTGCAACGGACCTGTTTTCAGGGAAGAGGGGGAGGCAGTCCTTCGTTGCGTTGGCTCGGAATGTCCCGCCCAGATGCTTCGTCATCTTATTCATTTCACCTCGCGTGATGCTATGGATATAGAGGGACTGGGTCCCGCAATGCTCGAAAAGCTTAGCGATAATGGACTTATCAAGGATACCCCCGACCTTTACACCTTAAAGGTTGAGGACATTGCCGAGCTTGAAGGAAACGGCTTAAAGTCGGCGCAAAATCTTATATCGGCAATTAATAAATCAAAAGAAAATCCGCTTTCTCGACTTATTTTTGCGTTAGGAATACGACACATTGGCGCAAAGGCGGCAAAGCTTGTTGCCGATAATTTCAAAAGTATGGATGCGGTGCTTTCGGCTTCGGTTGAGGACTTTAAGCAAATAGATGGCTTCGGTAGCGTTATGGCTCAAAGCATATATGATTTTTTCTCACTGGAATCGACCGCTCATATGATTTTAAGATTTAAAAATCTCGGACTTAATATGAACGAGGCTGACACCTCTATCGACTCACGATTTGAGGGCATGACCTTTGTTCTCACAGGTACACTGCCGACATACAAAAGAAATGAAGCGGCAGAAATAATCACAAACTATAAAGGCAAGGTGTCCTCCTCTGTATCTAAAAAAACCACCTATGTTTTAGCAGGTGCAGAGGCGGGAAGCAAGCTTGATAAGGCAAATGAGCTCGGAGTCAGGGTTATAGATGAAGCGGAATTTAACGAGATGATTAAATAAAAAATCACCACAAGGGAAACTCCCTTGTGGTGATTTTAATTGTGTTTTCTTACCGTTAAATGCTTTGCAAATTTTTCTTTTCCCAGCATGGCAAGATAAATCTTTTTATAATCCTGCAACACGGTATCTTTAAAGACAGGCAAGCAAAGTAGTACATATTCTGCACCGTAAAGACAGGAAGTAACCTTTGTAGGAATAAAGCCTGCGTTAAGGTAAAATGAAATGCGCCGCTTTCGGCAAACCGCTTCCGCCTCGCTTGCGGCAAAGGCGACATTCTCGCATTCAATAAGAATCTTTTTATCAATGTATTGCTTTTTTAAAAGGTCAAGCAGCACAGAGCCTATACCCTTGCCCCTAAAATCCTTTAAAACGGCAAGGTAATCAACAAGGATAATGTTTTCAACCTCAACTATATATGCGTATGCAACAAGGCTGTCACCCTCAAAAAGCCCGTAACAACAGTAAATGCCGCCATCCAACATTCTGTGAATATGGGAAAGCGGCTTTAATTCATCCTTCGGAAAATCAGCAGTCATATAGGTGCTATAAATGTTGTCTATTTGGGAAAGGTCTAGGTTTTTTAGCTCCATATTAATTTATCGCCTCTAAATTTCAGTATATCATAAACTGAAAAATAAGTAAAGAAAAACATTTTTTATAAAATTTTCACAAAAGTTATTAAATTTTGCTTGACAAACTGTGAAAAGTGTGGTATATTAAAGACACAGAAGAGAAGACTTAGAGAAAAATCTTGGAAAGGAAAGGACTGATACCCGATGAAAAGGGAAGATAAGCCGAATTACGTGATTAGAATCTAAACGAAAGAGGTGAGTCCAAAGTTCTATTAAAATTTTTCAAGGAAAAAACAAATATAAAATAGGTGAATCCGATGTATTAATATCATTATTTGAAATAATAATGAAAGGATAAGACCAATGACTTAATATATAATGCCTGCGTCAGTGTTTGCCGCAGGCATTTTCGCTGTCGTATAAAGATGTAAAGGGCTATGCCCTTTGTTTAATGTATTTCGTTTGCCATTTTGTAAAACTTGTTATATATTCCGCCAAGACCTAAAAGCTCAGAGTGAGTGCCCTGCTCGACAATGCCGTCATCGGTCAGAACCATAATTCTGTCGGCATTTTGTATGGTTGTCAGTCTGTGAGCGATAGTAATGGTGGTTCTTCCGACCGACAGAGCCGAAAGGGAGCGTGCTACTGCATATTCACTCTCATTGTCAAGAGCACTGGTAGCCTCATCAAGTATAATTATCGGCGGATTTTTTAGAAATACACGGGCGATACTTATTCTCTGCTTTTGTCCGCCCGAAAGCTTTACTCCGCGCTCGCCTACATAGGTGTTATAGCCGTCTTTAAGCTCTTTTATAAACTCGTGCGCACCGGCTTTTTTTGCAGCTTCAATTACTTCTTCCATAGAAGCTCCCGGCTTACCGTAGGAAATGTTTTCATACACAGTTCCCGAAAACAGATAAACCTCCTGCTGTACCATACCGATATTTTCTCTAAGGCTTTTAAGTGTATAAGACCTTATATTTTTGCCGTCAAGGAGTATTTCTCCATCGGTAACATCGTAAAAACGGGGAATAAGATTACAAAGTGTGGTTTTGCCGCCCCCTGAGGGTCCCACAAAGGCAACCTTTTCGCCGCTTTTTATTTTAAGGTTAAGACCTCTCAAAACAATGTTGTGGTCATCGGGGTATTCAAAATATACATTTTTAAACTCTATATCTCCCCGAGGATTTAAAAGCGGAAGAGCATCGGGCTCATCAAAAATCTCTATATCGGCATCCATAATTTCAATAAACCGCTCAATACCTGTCATTCCGCGCTGAAACTGCTCGGCAAACTCAATTATTCGGCGGACTGTTGCAATAAAGGTGGTAACATAAAGCAGATAGGCTACAAGGTCACCCGTGTTTATCTCGCCTTTTATCATAAAAATACTGCCCGCAATAACCGTGACCGAGTACATAATGCCGTCAAACAGCCTTGTTACAGTCTGATAAGAACCCATATAGCGATAGGATTTTTTCTTAATAGAAAAGAAATTATGATTATCCTCTTCGAACTTTTCACATTCAAGCTCCTCGTTGGTAAAAGCCTTTACCACCTTTTGACCGAGCAGAGAATCTTCTATTCTGGCGTTAAGCTCGCCTATAAGCACCCTTTGCTTTCTAAAAGTCTGACGCATTTTTTTATTTATAATTCGGCAGCATATAAGCATTATTGGGATAATTATAAATATGATAAGGGTTAATGTTACATTTATGTTAAGCAAAATTACAAAGGAAATTATACCCTTTATTCCTGCAATAAAGAACTCCTCGGGGCAGTGATGAGAAAACTCGGTAACATCGAAAAGGTCGTTGGTTATACGACCCATTATCTGTCCTACCTTGGTATTATTGAAATAGGTGTTTGACAGCTTGTGCAAATGGGCGTAAGCATCCCGACGCATATCGGTTTCAATTTTTGTACCCATCACATGACCTATGTATGCCATATAGTAATATGCGGCAGAATCTATGATGCGTAAAGCAAAATAAAGCAAACCTATCTGCAAAACATATCCAACAGTAAGACTCGCAATATCATTAACACCCGCATTTGTCAGCTCTCTCATAATCAAAGGGAGGATAATTTCACATACGGTCGTAAGAGACGCACAGAAAAGGTCAAAAATAAGGGTAGGAATATATTTTTTGTAATAAGGCATAAACCGTTTAAACAAATCGAAAGTTTTATATTTTTGTGTTTGTTGTTTCATTGTTTACTCCATAAAATTTTATGTGTCAATTATAATCTTACAGGGTTTTAAAATCAAGAAAAACTTTCTTTTAAATACTGTTTGTAAAGAGCTTTATCAAGCTTTAAAATTGGTGGCAAAGCTTGTTTTGTTTGACTTATTAAACATTATGTATTACAATAAAGTTGTAATATAAAAGGGGAGGGAGCTTGTGAATCGAGCAATCGCTGTATTTTTATTAATATTTCTTATGTTTACGTTTAGTGGCTGTCGCTCAGGGGCAAGCCTTTCCGCCTTTGAAGTGAAAAACATTATAGAGGCAAGTAATTATGAAGAAATTGCTTTAAAAGAGCAGGAAAAAGAAGAAACTCATAATCTTGCACCCTTTAAGCAGCTCGACCTTGAAAAAGATAAAAATCTTAAAAAGCCACCCTCATCTTTTTTTGACCGCTTTTTTATGCTGTCAAAATTCAAAAGCAACAAACAAGGCAACAAGGTTTACATAAACGGCGAAAAGTATAATAGAGGCGAAGCCCTTACACTGTCTGTTCTTATGCTTACTGAGGATGAAGAGTTTTTCTCGTGGCCGAGCCTTGTTTTTATAAAATATGGTGAACAAAACAGCACCAAAATTTATAATTCTATAAGGATAAATACCGATAGCCTGTATGTTCCCCATTATAGCGATGAAGATGAGGATGCTGAGTTTGGCGAGGGCTATTTTGCTTACAGCGTAGCCGTTCGGCGAGACAAGAATAAGGGAGCAGACTGCTCTTTGCAGCCGAAAAAGCTTTTTAGCATCGATGTCACTTTCTCAGAAGCAGGATACTATACGGTTACAACGGTTGACAGCTATAAAAATGACCGAAAATATACCGATAGTCTTTCGCTTGTAATAGAATAAATAAACACCTTTGAGCAGCTCGTGCAAAAAGCCGCCAAAGGTGTTTTAATTATTTAAACCAGCTTATAACTCCCAAAACCAGAATAGTCAAAACCATCAAGGGTAAAACATAGGTCATATAACAGCGCATCCAGTTTCTAACCTTCATTCCCTTGCCCTCGTTTGCCGCGTCCTTAAAGTTCTTAAAGCCCCAGCCGTAACGCTTGTTTGTGCAAAAGATTACAAATATAAGTGAGCCTATGGGCAAGAGAAGATTAGAAACTATAAAGTCCTCTATATCAAGAATATCTGCCGTTTTATCGAAGAAGTTTATATTTGGAATAAGATTAAATCCAAGTATGCAAGGAAGGGATAGCACAAAGAGCACCGCACCTGCTATTATGCAGGCTTTTTTCTTGCTCCAGGAAAGTTTGTCCCCAAGACAAGCTATTATCATCTGGAAGACGGCCAGCACGGTAGAAAGTGCCGCAAATGACATAAACACAAAGAAGAATGTGCCGATAATTCTGCCATAGGGAGCCGGCATACTGTTAAAGACATTAGGAAGTGTTACGAAGATTAAATCGGGTCCTGCATTAACATCTATATTGTAGGTAAAGCATGCGGGGAAAATGATAAGTCCCGAGGTTACGGCAACAAAAGTATCAAGCGTAGCGACATTAATAGATTCTCCGAGTAACGCTCTTTCCTTACCGATATAGCTACCGAAGATTGCCATTGAACCTAGTCCTAAGGAAAGAGTAAAAAATGCCTGTTGCATGGCGGCAGAAACTACACCAATTAGCTTTTCGAGGGTGTTGAGCTTTTCAAAGTCGGGTACTAAATAGAATTTAAGACCCTCGCTACTTCCCTCCATAAAGAAACTGTTAATAGCTAGTCCCACCATAATGGCAAGTAATGCTAACATCATATATTTGGTTATTCTTTCAAGTCCGTTATTAAGTCCCAGAGAACACACAACAACGGCAATTACTATAACTATACCCGTGTAGAAAATCATAGTAACAGGGTCGGCTAAAAGACTGTCAAACTCGGTTTGTATGCCAACCTTGTCAAGCCCGTCAAATCTGCCTGCTGCGGTGGATACAAAGTAGTTTACCATCCAACCCGAAACAGTTGTGTAAAACATCATAAGGATATAAGCGCCGGCGAAGCACAGGTATCCGTGAAGATGCCATTTTGTGCCCTTAGGTTCAAGTGGTTTATAAAGGTCAACAGGACTCTTTTGACTTGCTCTGCCGAGCGCAAACTCCATAGTAAGTACGGGAAGTCCCATTATGACTAGGAATAAAAGATAAATAAGTACAAAAGCACCGCCGCCGTTATTTCCCGCAACCCACGGAAATTTCCAAACGTTACCAATACCGATGGCACAGCCGGCAGACAGAAGTATAAACCCAAGTCTGCTTGAAAGTCTTTCTCTTTGCATTTTCATACTCCTAACAATAAATGTTCAAAATATTATATCACAAACCTTCTTAATAATCTATATTTATTTACAATAAGTATTGATTTTTTGTATCTTTGCACTTATACTATTTTTGAATGTGGGGTGAGTAGTGTGTCGGACAGCTTTGAGCTTAAAAAGATAGCAACAATTGAGAACGCCTTTACCGAGAACTTCGGTATTCCAAGGCAAAGCGGTATAGCAGAATCACTTTTATCGAGAATTATTTTTGAGCCTGAATTCAGAAGAGAAGAGGCGGTAAGGGAGCTTGCGGACTTTTCACATATCTGGCTTATATGGAAATTTACTGAGGCTGAGC
Source organism: Clostridia bacterium (assembly GCA_017533175.1). GTDB lineage: Bacteria > Bacillota > Clostridia > Oscillospirales > Acutalibacteraceae > SFWF01. Next base: position 9,384 of record JAFXIJ010000008.1, on the reverse strand, counting down.
GTGATAATTGGTCGCCGACAGTGCGCCCACCCAGACTTGGAGGAAACAAAAGGGTTGGTGTCTTTGCTACCCGTTCACCTTTCAGACCTAATCCTATCGGGCTTTCCTGCGTAAAGCTTGTATCAATAGAGTATGATAAGAATAAGGGTCCCGTGCTAACGGTGGCAGGTGCCGACCTTTTAAACGGAACACCGATTTACGATATAAAACCATACATTCCGTATGCCGATTTGAAGACCGATGCGAAGGAAGGCTTTACCGCGCTTGAAAAAAGGCGTTGCGAGGTGGTATGTAGTAAAGCTTTGCTTGAGGTTTTACCGTTTTCTCTCCAAAATGCTCTTTTGGAAGTTCTAGCGGAAGACCCAAGACCTGCCTATCAGTCCAATCCCGACCGCGTTTATAAAATGTCCTTTGGAGGATTTAGAGTATCCTTTAAGGTAGAAGACACCACCTTAAGTGTAATAAATATCGAAAAGGAGTAGCTATGAAAACGCTTCTTAAACTATACGGGCTTTTCTTTAAAATCGGCATTATGACCTTTGGCGGAGGTTATGCTATGCTACCGATTTTAGAGCGTGAGCTTGCCGAAAAGCGCAAGTATGTCACTATGGAGGAAATAATGGACTACTTTGCGGTAGGTCAATGCACCCCCGGAATTATTGCGGTAAACACCGCAACCTTTATCGGCTTTAAGCGTAAAGGAGTTTTGGGCGGCATTTTTGCAACAGTAGGCGTGGTTACACCCTCCCTTATTATAATTACCCTTTTAGCCTCGGCTTTAAAGCTTGTAGCACACAACGAAATTGTTAAGAACGCCTTTGCGGGAATTTCGGTTGCAGTTTGTGCTTTAATAGTTCAGGCAATTTTAAAGCTTGTCAAAAGCGGAATAAAGGATGCTTTGACCTTTGGTATTGCCTTAGCTTCCTTTTCGGCATCCTACTTTTTAGGTGCCTCTCCTATTATCGTTATTTTAATTTCGGCTGTTGTAGGTGTTATTGCAAAGAGTATTCTTGATAAAGCTGAAGCCAAAAAGAAAAACAAGGAGGAAGCGAAATGACCTTTTTGCTTGTTTTTTGGGAGTTCTTTAAAACAGGACTTTTTGCTATCGGCGGAGGACTTGCAACCATCCCATTCCTTATGAGAATGGCAGAAAATCATAACTGGTTTACCACCGAAGAGCTTTCAAATATGATAGCCGTTTCGGAGTCAACACCCGGTCCTATCGGAATAAATATGGCAACCTATGTGGGCTATTCGGTGGGCAGTGAAAGTTTTGGTGTTGTCGGTGGAATTTTGGGTGGTATTCTTGCAACAACCGCACTTGTGCTTCCAAGCCTTGTAATTATTATGATTATTGCGGGATTTTTACAAAAATTCCGCCAAAATAGCCTTATTGAAAAGACCTTTTTCTGTCTTCGTCCCGCTACTATCGGTATGCTTGCAGTATCACTTATTGCGATGATGTCCCCGCTATTCTTTAACCCTAACGGATGCGGTTATTTTGAGTGTTTTAACCTTAAAGCAATTCTTCTTTTCGCAGCCCTACTGTTTGGAATTTTGAAATTTAAAAAGCACCCGATTATCTATCTGGCAATTGGTGCTGTGGCAGGAATAATTTTTAAATTTTAGGAGACACGAATGAACTATTTTGCTGATATTGCAATAATCGGCGGCGGGGCTTCCGGACTTGTTGCCGCAATTACTGCTAAAAGACATTCTCCAAAAAAGGAAGTCTATATTTTTGAGGCTCTTGACCGTGTTGGTAAAAAGCTTATCGTAACGGGAAACGGCCGCTGTAACATTACAAATAAAAACTTAAAAACCGAAAACTTTCACGGAGAAAACCCTCAGTTTGCTATGACGGTTATGGGGGACAACCCTAACAAAAAGCTCGAAGAATTTTTTAACTCAATAGGAATTTCCTTTACCTTTGAAGAAAACAAGGGCTTTCCCGCTTCGTTTCAGGCCTCGTCGGTTGTTGACTGTTTACGATTTGAGTGTGAAAAACTCGGTGTTAAGACGGTTTGCAAAGCAAAAATTTCCGACATTAAATTCGGCAAGGAATTTAAGTTTGCCTTTTCGGACGGAACAGTTACCGCAAAAACCGTTATTGCCGCTACGGGACTTTATTCGGGCGGCGAGAAGCTCGGCAGTGACGGAAGCTTTTATAGAATTTTAAAGTCTTGTGGCTTTAAAACGGTTAAGGTTACACCCTCTATCGTGCAGATTAAAACCGAAACTGACTTTGTCCGTCAACTTAAAGGAATTAAGGTGGACGCTAACGCCACTCTTTATAAAAATGGAAATAAAATTCGTACCGAGTTTGGCGAGGTGCTTTTCTGTGATTACGGACTTTCGGGTCCCGCTATTATGAACATATCAAGAGAGGCTGCCAGAACCGACGAAATGTGCCAAATTTCCCTTGACCTTGCCCCTGATACCGATAAAGATACGCTAGCAAAAGCTGTTTTGGACAGAGCTAATACCTTGAAGGACCGAAATCTTGAAGATTTCTTTACAGGTATGCTTAATAAACGGCTCGGTCAGGTTGTTTTAAAATATGCAGGACTAAAACTTGCTGACAGTGTTACAGATATTGACAAAATTGCTTCCGAAACAATTGCTGCCGCTCTTAAAGATTTTAGATTTAAGGTTACGGGCAACACAGGTTTTATAAATTCGCAGGTTAGTGCAGGCGGAATTTCAACCGATGAGTTTAGTGATAAAAACCTTATGTCTAAAAGATATAAAAACTTTTTTGCATGCGGTGAACTTCTCGACATCGACGGCGACTGCGGTGGATTTAATCTTACATTCGCATTTTTGTGCGGTTTGGTTTCGGGAAAAGCCGCGGCAGAGGTATAGCAATGCTACTTATAAATAATTTACGACTTCCCCTTGATACAGATTTTTCGAATTTGTGTAAGGAGCTTAAAAAACACCCCTCCTTTAAGGGTATAAATATAACCTCGGCTAAGCTTCACAGAAAATCGGTTGATGCGAGGCATAAAAATAATGTGCATTTTTGTTGTTCTGTAAAGATAAGTGTTCAAAATGAAGAGGTGGCTTTAAAAAGGCTTAAAAACGCAAGCTATTATACAGAAAAAGAATATATTTTCCCTACAACTCAAAAAGAGCCCAAATTTCCTCCTGTGGTAGTAGGCTTTGGACCTGCGGGAATTTTTGCCGCGCTAACTCTGGCAAAGGCAGGGCTTAAACCTATTGTGCTTGAAAGGGGAAAGGCAGTAGAAGAGCGCAAAAAGGATGTTGAAGATTTTTGGAGGGGAGAAAAGCTTAATCCCGAATCAAACGTTCAGTTTGGAGAGGGAGGAGCAGGAACCTTTTCGGACGGCAAGCTCACCACGGGAATTAAGGATATCCGCTGTCGCACCGTGCTTAATATCTTTAATCAGTTTGGCGCAAAGATGGATATTTTAACCGACGCAAAACCGCATATAGGTACCGATGTTTTGTCGATTGTAGTAGCAAACATCAGAGAAGAAATAATTTCTCTCGGCGGCGAGGTGCGTTTTTCAAGTCGGCTTGATAGCATTAACGTAAAAGACGGAAAGCTCGAATCGGTTAGCGTAAAAACGCCCGACGGCGCATATAATTTGCCGTGCGATAAGCTTATTCTGGCAATAGGACATTCGGCGCGCGACACCTTTTATATGCTTAAAGAACTTGGTGTTAGTATGACTAAAAAACCCTTTTCGGTGGGAGTCAGAATTGAGCACAAGCAGGAGAAAATCAACCGTGCCCTCTACGGAGATTTTGCCTTGCACCCCGCCCTTTCGGCTGCCGATTACAAGCTTGCGGTTCATCTTGAAAACGGCAGAGGTGTCTATACCTTTTGTATGTGTCCGGGCGGACAGGTTGTAAATGCTTCAAGCGAGGAGGGCAGAATTTGCGTCAACGGAATGAGTAATTCAGCCCGAGATGGTGAAAATGCAAACAGTGCCGTGCTTACAGAGATTTTGCCCGAGGATTTAGGCGAGGATGTTCTTTCGGGAATAGAGCTTCAACGACAGATAGAGCAGGCGGCATACAGTATTACACAAGGCAAAGGCGTGCCTGTGGAAACTGTGGGAGAATATGTCTTTAAAGAGCAAGTTAAGTCATCGGTAACGCCAACAGTTTTACCAAGAGCTGTGAATGCGGACATAAGCAGAATCTTCCCGGCATTTGTAAACAACTCTCTTAAAGCGGGAATTAAAAAATTAGACCAAAAGCTTTCGGGCTTTGCCGATAAGTCCGCGCTTCTTACTGCGCCCGAGGCAAGAAGCTCCTGTCCTGTCAGAATACTCAGAAATGACGAGCTTTGCTCTGTAAGCGTGGGGGGACTTTACCCTTGCGGAGAGGGAGCGGGATATGCAGGAGGAATTATGTCGGCAGCGGTCGATGGCATTAAAGTTGCCGAAAAGCTTATAAATTCCCTATAATGTTGCACAAATAAATGTATTATTTTAAGAGAAAATAGTTCAGATATCCAAATTTTTTGAAAATTTGTGAAAATATCGTTAAAAAATAAACGAACATCTTGCAAATTTGATAATTTTGGGTTAAAATACTCTATGTAAAAATTTTTTAGGAGGAATATTCCAATGGTTAAAGTTGCAATTAACGGTTTTGGCCGTATCGGTCGTCTTGCTTTCCGCCAGATGTTTGGCGCAGAGGGCTATGATGTAGTAGCTATCAACGACCTTACCAAGCCCTCTATGCTTGCAAACCTTTTAAAGTATGACACAGCACAGGGTGGTTACTGTGGTGCAATAGGTGAGAACCTTCACACAGTTTCTGCTGATGATGAGGCAGGTACTATCACTGTTGACGGCAAGACCCTCAAAATTTATGCTGAGAAGGACGCTAAGGATCTCCCTTGGGGTGAAATCGGCGTAGATGTTGTTCTTGAATGTACAGGCTTCTACTGCTCAAAGGAAAAGAGCCAGGCTCACATCGATGCCGGCGCTAAGAAGGTAGTTATTTCTGCTCCCGCAGGAAATGACCTTCCCACTATCGTTTTCAGCGTAAACGAGGATACTCTTACCGCTGACGACACCATCATTTCTGCTGCTTCTTGCACAACAAACTGCCTTGCTCCTATGGCAAAGGCTCTTAACGATTACGCTGCAATTCAGAGCGGTATCATGAGCACAATCCACGCTTACACCGGCGACCAGATGATTCTTGACGGTCCTCACAGAAAGGGTGACCTCCGCCGTGCACGTGCAGGTGCTGCAAACATCGTTCCTAACTCTACCGGCGCTGCTAAGGCTATCGGCCTTGTAATTCCTGAGCTTAACGGAAAGCTTATCGGTTCTGCTCAGCGTGTTCCTGTTCCGACCGGTTCTACCACTATTCTTACCGCTGTTGTTAAGGGTGCTGACGTTACAAAGGAAGGCATCAACGCTGCTATGAAGGCTGCTGCTTGTGAGTCCTTTGGTTACAACGAAGACCAAATCGTTTCTTCCGATGTTATCGGTATGCGTTACGGCTCACTCTTTGATGCTACTCAGACAATGGTTGCTAAGATTTCTGATGATCTTTATGAGGTTCAGGTTGTTGCTTGGTATGACAACGAGAACTCTTATACAAGCCAGATGGTTCGCACCATTAAGTACTTTGCTGAGCTTGCATAAGCCAATCCTTTTATAAGTAAATTGAAAAATCGGCTTCGAATTCATTTCGAAGCCGATTTTGTTATTAAATCTTTTATAAGATGTTCTTATAAGGAAACAAAAATTCTAAATAACAAAAAAGCCTGTCACAACACCCTTGCGACAGGCTTTTTGCATAATTAATAAATTTAATTTTAGATAAAAAGTATTTTAAATAAGATAAAAAATATTCCTTGTGGTATTAGGTGCGTGATGTTACAATTAAATATATATTTATTTAATTGACGGATTTTACACTTTGTGGTATAATTTGTATGCTACACAAACTAAATAATATTTTCACAATGCGGGATAATACCTTAGGTAAAAGGTGTTGCCCTTATTCACTCATGCCGTGTTGTGAAAATGTTTGTGTAGCAGCAACGAAGGGAACGCTTTTTCGGTGTGTTCCTTTCTAGGAGCACACTTTTTATTTTCGGAGGTCCAAATGGTAGGAAAAAACAAAAAAGAAAAAAAGGAGAAGCTAAGCTTTAAAAAGACCCTTTCAAACAATCTTTTTGCGCTTAAAGCTATATGGCAAGCCTCGCCGAGCTATATGATAGTTGTCTTTCTATCCTCAATTATTTTCGGATTGCTTGGTTTCTTTTCGGGAACATATCTTTTAAGAAAAGTCGTAAACGATGTAACAACCGGATCGGATATTGACAGCGTTATAAATTATGTGGTTTTTATTGCAGTTGTAAACATAATAACTATCTTGGCAGATAGCTGGTATTGGCATGTAATAGCACCGCCGAAAAACCGCAAAATTGCCGCAGATATTGAGAAAAGGCTTTTCAAAAAATCTGCCGCGGTGGAGCTTGCTTGTTATGAAATGCCCTCCTTTTACGATAAATATGTTCGAGCTATGGATGAAGCCTATGTCCGCATTATGAAGGTAATGTGGTCGCTTAACGGACTTATACGCAAAGCAATATCATTAACGGCAAACTCATTGTTACTTTTTGTTATTGACCCGTGGCTTATAGTCTTCGGTCTTCTTCCATTGTTTCTCGGATTTTTCAAAAGACGTTACAATATAGCAAAACATGATTTTGAGGTGGAAACTAAACCCGTAAATCGTCGAGCAGCTTATGTTCGCAGAACATTTTATTTGGGTGAGTATGCAAAAGAAATGCGAATCGGCGGCATGCATGACCAAATGCTCTTAGATTTAAGAGAAACCTTTACGGATTTTAAAACCATTTTATGAAAATACGGTTTTAAAAGAATGATTTATACATATATCCAGAGAATAGGACTTGAAGTTTTTACCATTTTAGGTGCAACCCTTTATTCGGTTTGGAGAACAATGAGCAATGGCGGTATGCTGGTTGGCGACTGCATTGTTGTATTAAGCTCTATAAGCTCAATTTCCTTTGCTCTTAGTAATTTAATTCAGAACCTTGCTGAGTTTGGCGAGCATGCACTGTTTTTAGAGGATGTACGTTATTTTCTTGATTACACGCCAAAAATTCTTGATGGGGAAAAGGAATTACCTGCAAAACCTAATGCCTTGGAAATTAAAAACCTTTCTTTTAAATACGAGGACGCAAAGACCGACACCCTTAAAAATATAAATTTCACTTGGAATAGGGGAGAGAAGATAGCGCTTGTGGGCAGTAACGGCTCGGGCAAAACGACACTTGTTAAGCTTTTACTTCGTTTATATGACCCCACAAGCGGTGAAATTTGTCTTGGCAGTGATAATATCAAAGAATTCAAGGTAGATAACTACCGCGGATTATACAGCACCGTTTTTCAGGATTTTAAGGTGTTCTCCCTTAGCATTAAGGAAAATGTTTTGCTGCGTGCAACCAAAAATGGTGACGATGAATTAGTTTCATCGGCTCTAAAAGAAAGCGGAATTTACGATAAGGTTTCTACTATTAAAGGCGGACTTGAAGCGATTTTAACCCGTGAGTTTGATGATAACGGTGTTAATCTTTCTATTGGAGAACAGCAAAAGTTATCCCTCGCTCGCGTCTTTGCAACAGATACGCCCTTTGTTATTCTTGATGAGCCTTCAAGCGCGCTTGACCCGATAGCTGAATATGAAATGTTTGAAAATATGATGCGTGCAACTAAGGGCAGAAGCGTAATTTTCATTTCCCACAGGCTTTCTTCGGCGGTTTTAGCTGATAAGGTTCTGCTTATGGAAAACGGTGAAATAGTTGAAGATGGAACCCATGCCGAGCTTCTTATGAAAAATGGCAAATATGCCGATATGTTCCACCGTCAAGCTGAGAACTATTTAGGAAGAGAGGTGTGTACCAATGAGTAAACGCCCCCGCCAAAAGTTGTCACTTGTTTTAGGGAACAATTTATTTATGATGGGTAAAATAATAAGGTATATACCCGGTTATTTTATACTGAGAACTGTGCATGCTATAATGTGCGGCCTTTTGGATTTTGCAGGAACCTTGTTTACTTTTCATCTGCTTAATGAGGTAAGTGACAAAGGAAGCTTTTTAAAGGCTGTTTCAATAATAGGGTTAATGGCAATTTTCAAAATTTTTGTATATATGTATGATTCGTGGTTTAACGAACGGTTTGACCCCTCGCAAAAGAAACGCTTTTATTTGAAAATGCATGCTGAACTGTTTGAAAAATCATTAAATCTCGACCTTGCTTGTTTTGATGACCCCGAGTTTTATAACGATTTTGTATGGGCAATGAATGAATCTGATACAAGAGCAATCGCTGTTTTGGACAGTACGGCAATTTTTGTTCATCAAATTGTAAGCACAACCGGTATATTTTCTTTGCTGTTTTCAGTAGAACCTGTGGTGGCTGCAATTATGCTTTTGTCCTCGGTCGTTACTATGGTATCCAACATTTTAGGAAACAAGCAAAGCTTTAACCATAGTAAAGAGACAAATCCGCTATGGCGCAAGAAAGATTATATAAACCGTGTTTTCCATCTTGCAGATTATTCGAAAGAGATTCGTATAAGCAATGCTTCCGACCTATTAATTAAGGAGTACGACCAAAACACCGAAAAAATCATTAAGACCGATATTAAATACGGTAAAAGGTATTTTCTTTTTTACGGACTTGGTTGGGAAGCCCTTGGAGATATAACCTTTTTTGGAATTTTGCTTTATATGGTCTTTGGGCTTAAAAACGGCACCACCGATGTAGGTTCTTTTGCCGCCGCAATCAATGTTATTTGGAAAATCAGATGGGAGCTTGTAAGGCTTGGTGAAAATATTACAAAATTTGTAGAGCATTCACTGTTTATTGAAAAATATCGTGAGTTTTTGCGATTTGTTCCTGAAATTAAGGGCGGGCAAAAAAACTTGCCCGAATTTCATAGCTTGGACCTCTGCCCCCGAAGTTACAAAACAATACCTAAGTGTACAAAACTCCAATGGTTTCAAGCCCCATTGAAACCCCATTTTTACAGCACAGAATATAACCCTTTATATCTGTGCGGCATTTTGGCGTAGTGACTGGCGTACCATTGGCGTAGTAGATTAAATCTGCTTGTCCTTAAAGAATTCGCCCAAACTTGTAAACTCTTTCTTTTTCAGTTCGTTGGTCACGTCGCAATAAATATCCATCGTTGTACTGATGTCGGCATGGCCTAAAACATCCTGAATCACCTTTATATTGATACCCGACTCACACAGACGAGTAGCAAAAGTGTGTCTCAAGCTGTGGCAACTAAAGGGCGGCAACAGAACGGGATCCTTTTCTCCTTTGAGCAACACTTCATCGTTAC
>JAFXIJ010000007.1 GCA_017533175.1 Clostridia bacterium | reverse complement strand
TAAATTTTTTAAATTTAATTTTGCTCTATATTCATTTCAATGGTCATTGTCAAATTTTCTTTGAAAATTTGTAACAAATCAAAGATTTGTTGTCGAAATAGTGTTCATTATCACTATTTCGACACCCAATAACCATTATAAAGAAAGGATTACGAAATGATTTGTAATTCAATTTTAGATGCCATAGGAAGAACTCCTGTTATAAGGCTTAATCATATGACCGGACCCGATGATGCCGAGATACTTGTTAAGTTTGAAGGCTTAAATGTGGGAGGCTCTATTAAAACTCGCACGGCATATAATATGATAACTAATGCCGAGCAAAAGGGCATTATAAATAAAAATACCGTAATAGTTGAGCCAACAAGCGGCAATCAAGGAATAGGTCTTGCACTTGTGGGCGCAGTTAAGGGGTATAAGGTTAAAATAATTATGCCCGACTCGGTAAGCGAGGAAAGAAGAAAACTTGTAGAGCACTACGGTGCCGAGGTAATACTCGTGCACGATGACGGCAATATTGGGCTGTGCATTGAAAAATGCTTAGAGCTAGCCCTTAAAATGAAGGCGGAAGACAGCAATGTATATGTGCCGCAGCAGTTTGAAAACTTGGCTAATCCACAGGTTCAGCGCGAGGCAACGGGAGCAGAAATTTTGGAGCAGGTAGCGGGCGAAATTCACGGATTTTGTTCGGGAATAGGTACAGGCGGAACAATAACAGGTATCGGGGAAACCATAAAAGCGGCAAACCCAAATGTCACTATCTGGGCGGTCGAGCCCGAGAATGCCGCAATACTTTCGGGAGGCTCTATCGGCACTCATATTCAAATGGGAATCGGAGACGGAATAATTCCTGCCATACTTAATCAGGACATATATGACGATGTTTGCATAGTCGGAGATGACGAAGCAATAAAAACCGCTAAGGAACTGGCAAGTAAGGAAGGAATTATGTGCGGTATATCCAGCGGAACTAATGTTGCCGCCGCAATAAAGTTAGCGCGAAAGCTAGGCAAAGGAAAAACCGTGGTAACAGTTCTTCCCGACACCGCAGAAAGATACTTCTCCACTCCACTTTTCAAATAAAAATGACACACATATAAAACGGCTGTGACTTAGTCACAGCCGTTTTAATATTTATTAGTCATCCTCTTGTTCTTCTTTTGGGTTTACCACAACGGTAAGCTTTGTAATTCGGTGTTCATCAATAGTACCGATGGTGACAACCAAGTTTTCGTATTCAAAGGAAGCACCCTCCTCAGGAAAGCCTTCGAGCATTTCGATTGCCCAGCCGCCTACGGTGGTGTATTCACTTTCGAAATCGCCCTCATCAAACTCAATAGCTTCAAAGAAGTCAAAGATGTTCATATCACCTTCAACAAGATAGGTGTTATCACTAAGATGTGATATTTCGTTTTCGGTTTCTTCATCCTCATCCCAAATATCACCGACAAGCTCTTCAAGAATGTCCTCCATGGTCACAATACCCATAGTGCCTCCGAACTCATCAAGCACAATCATAATATGAGTCCGCTCCTCACGAAGAACATCAAGCGCATCAGGCAGCTTAACTGTCATATGAATAAAATACGGTTCAACCAGCATTTCTCGAAGGTCAATCTCTTCTTTTTTTGTATGAGTTAAAGCCTTAAAGAGCTGCTGCACAACAATAATACCTATTATATTGTCAATGCTTCCTTCATATACAGGAATTCTCGAATAGGGATTTTCAAAAACACTCTTTAATATTTCATCGATACTGTCTTCAATATCAATGGCAATCATATCAACGCGCGGAATCATTATTTCCTTAACAGTGGTTTCGTTAAAATCAATGGCCGACTGTAAAAGCTCGCTTCGCTCCTCATCGATACTGCCTTCGTTTTCGCCCGTTTCAATTATTGAAGCAAGCTCATCGGGTGTAACCGACAGGGTTTCCTTGTTTTTAAGCAGAAGGCTGAAAAACTTGATAAGCCCGTTTAAAATAAAGGCTACGGGAGAGAAGATTATAATAAATAAGAAGAGCGGAAGAGAGAAAACGCGTGCTAGTCCTTCACCTCTTGATGAAGCAAGAGTTTTGGGACAAAGCTCTCCAAAAATAAGAACAACAACCGTGGTAACGGCAGTGGCAATAGCGGCGGCAACGCTTTCTCCCGTCTTAAAGGCATCAAATAAAATCTTTATTGCCATAGAGGTTGCAACCGAAGAAACAATAAAGTTTACAAGATTGTTGCCAATAAGAATAGAGGTTAGCGCAAAGTTGTAATTTTTACTGATTTTAAGGGTGAGCTTGTCTAAAAATTTTCCGCCCTCGGCATTCTTTTCAAGCCTTGATTCATTAGAAACATTGTAAGCCGTTTCACTTGCCGAAAAGAAGGCTGATAAAACGAGGCAAATTATAATAACAACTAACTCAATAATCATTTGTCATCCTCCTCTTCTATTGGAGGATTAATCTTAAAGGTCAGCCATAAAAGTCTTCCCTTAAATACCTTGTTTACCGTAATATCAAGATTTCTGTAAGCTAGCTTTGTATTTACGGTGGGAACACGACCTAATCTGCGGCCAACCCATTTGCGAAGGGTATAATGTCCGCATTCATCACGGTCAAAATCCTCAAAATCCATCATTTCAAACGCAGATACTACCGAAAGGTCAGCATTGATTTCAAAGGTGGTATCATCAAGCTTGCGGAACTTTTCTTCAATACGGTCATTCTCATCCCATATTTCACCAACCAGCTCCTCCACCATATCCTCCATGGTTACAAGACCGATTGTTCTGCCCGCGCGTGTCTTAACAATCGCGAGAGGCTTTTTAAGCTTTTTCATAGCTGAGAGAACCTCATCTATCTTTGCATCGGGTGAGGTGAAATAAGGGGTGTGAAGAAGCTTTCTTAAAGTGGGCTTTTGCCCGCAAAGATGAGCTTCCAAATATTCACGCACCAGCAAAATCCCCACAATGTTGTCAACGTCACCCTTATAAACGGGAATTCTGGAATAAGAAGCATCTTTGACAAAGCTTAAAATCTCGTCAGGAGTGGAAGCTATATCAAGACAAACCATATCTCTGCGGTCGGTGAAAATGTCGTTTACCGACACATCTCCAAATTCAAATGCCGAGTAAAGAAGTCGGCTTTCATCTGAATCAATCGCTCCGTCCTCTTCCATATCCTCTATCATATCGATAACATCATCCTCGGTGACCGAGGGAGCGTCCTTCTTGGCAAAAAGCTTTGTGAGAAGGCGGGATAACAGAGCAAATAGGGCAGAAAAAGGGGTTAGTATCAAGGAAAAGAAACTAAGCGACGGTGCCACAGCAAGAGTGTAGCGTTCGCCGAGGTTCTTTATTATTGCCTTAGGTGTAACCTCACCAAAAATGAGTACCGCAAGAGTGACTACAATAGTTACAATCAACGGCTCAAAACCTAAATGTATAGCAAGAAGGGTTGACAAGGAACCCATAGCAATATTTACAATATTGTTTCCAACCAAAACGGTTGTTAGGGTTTTTTCAAAATTTTTAACTAGCTTTAATGCGGTTTTAGCTTTTTTATCGCCGTTATCCGCCATAGCTTTAATACGTACACGGCTTATTGCCGTAATAGCCGTTTCACTAGAAGAAAAATAAGCACTGAATAATAACAATAGAATAAGCGCAATTATGGTTCCTGCATTTTGTGAAAGGTTTTGTAATAATGTGCTGCTATCTACCTGTAACATATTGAGCCATCGCCCATCGGAAGATAAACTACACCCGTCGTCCACTTACAAACCAACTCCTTTTTAAAGTAATGTATAATAATATACACAGCAAATATAACATAAAACCGCAATATAGTCAAGAGCAGACAAGTGGCTTGTCTGTTTGCCTAGCCAAAGCATTTAAACCCGAACCAGCCTTAAAGGGCGGTTTTTAGGCGTCTTTTGGCTCATTGTCGCGCATAGGCGACAGCCTTATACGCTTCGCTTCACCAAAATTCATACAAAAAATCGCACCTTTAAGGTCGTGGAATTTTGCAAACAAAGGGTTTTTTGGTGTGCGAGGCATAAAACACAGTAAATCCTGTCGGATTTACGAGTATTTTAACAAAGTCACAGCGGAAAATCCTTGTTTCAAAAACTGATTCGGGTTTGAATGCTTTGGCTACCTCTAACTTGTTTTATAAACTTTTTCCAACCATATCCGGTTGACAGAAGGTGTCGAAATTGGTATAATTGATATGCTAAAAAACTTTCGGAGGTATAAGAATGGGCGCATTAAAAAAGACATTGTCCTTAATAATGTGTGTAGTTCTGCTTATGAGCATTTGCTGCATAGGCAACTTTGCTTATGCTGAAGAAACAAGAAACGGTGTTGTCATCATTTCAAGCGGCTCGCTTAATGTCCGTAGTAGTGCAAGCGCCTCGGCTACTAAGCTTGGCACACTATCAAATGGTGACAAGGTAGTCATTTACGGTGACGATGTGACCGATTCGAGCGGCGGAACATGGTACAAAATTAAATACAGCACAGGCTATGGATATGTCAGTGCCGATTATATTCAGATAATTTACGAGTATATACCCAATGCCGATTTTGAAGCAAACCTTACGGTACAAAAATTTCCTGAAAGCTACAAGGTCTTGCTTAGACAGCTGCATGCCGCACATCCGGAATGGGTGTTTGTAGCTGACCACCTTTCAATGACCTTTAACGAGGCATTGGCAGAAGAAAGCAAAGTGGGTAAAAACTTGGTGTCAGGCTCTGCCGTCGATTCACAGAAATCTATGGAATTTGGCGCATACGACTGGGCAAACGGAAATTACGAGGTTTTTGACTCGGGCGGTTGGGTTACGGCTCATAAGGATACGGTTGCTTACTATATGGAACCCAGAAACTTTTTAAATGAGTCTAGCATATTCCTCTTTTTAGACCAATCTTATAATAGCGAGCACCAAACAAAAGAGGGCTTAAATAAGATGCTTGAAGGCACCTTTATGGATAGCGACAAGGGCTTTCCCGAAAAAGGCTATGATACCTACGCCGATGTGCTTTTCGAGGCAGCAAAGCAGTCCAAGGTAAACCCCTATGTACTTGCCGCCATGATTTTGGTTGAGCAGGGTACAAACGGTACGGGCGGAAGTATTTCGGGCAATATATCGGGATATGAAGGCTATTATAATTACTTTAATATCTGTGCTTATGCTACGGGCGGTTACAGTGCGGTCCAGTACGGATTACGCTATGCAAAGGGCCTTATAGGTAAGGCGGGCTATGATCGTCCTTGGAACACAAGAGCAAAGTCGATTATCGGCGGCGCAAAATATTACGGAAACAACTATGTAGCCCGTGGACAGGACACATTATATTATAAAAAATATAATGTTATCGTTCGCGACTATTATATAAATCAGTATATGACCAATGTTGCGGGTGCTGTTCAGGAAGCCTCTAAGCTTCGAAATGCTTATTCGGGAGTAGGAGTGGATGCAATGCCACTGGTGTTCAGCATACCCGTGTATAAGAATATGCCCGAAGAAAATACCACAGCACTCTCGACCTCAAAGGGCGCAAACAACTATTATCTTGAAACCCTGTCGGTTAAGGGACATACCATTTCTCCCACCTTCGACCGCTATACAAACGATTATACGCTTATGGTCGGTGAAAATGTTGCAGAAATAGATATAAGTGCTACGGTGCCTTCGGGGGCAACCTTGAGCGGTGCGGGTAAGGTATCGCTTAAAAACGGACAGAACACCATAACGCTTACGGTAACTGCTGCATCAGGCAAAAAGGCAACCTACACCCTTACGGTACATAAGGAAGGAGAGGGAAGCTCGCAGCAACCGTTAGCACCTGAGATTAAAGGTGAGTATAATAACGGCACAAACATTACGGGAGTTGCCGTCGGCACCGATGTTGCCACATTTATCCAAAAATTAAAGGTGCAAAACGGCTCGGCTGAGGTCTTAAATTCGGCTGGAAAGCTTAAAACCACAGGAACTATTGCCACGGGAGATAAGATTCAGATAAAGGATACCTCGCAAAAGATAACCATGACTAAAAATATTGTTATCTACGGCGATGTAAATGGCGACGGAAATATAACGGGTGTAGATCTTATCCGTATACAGAAGGAGCTTATAAAACTCATAGAGCTTAACGCAGCGTCAGCTGCTGCGGCCGATGTTAACCGTGACGGAAAGATAACGGGTGTAGATCTTATAAGGGTACAAAAGCATTTGATAAAGATTTTGACCATTGAACAATAAGGAGAGGGAAAATGATAAATATTTTAAAAAAAATCTCGGCAGTAGTTTTAGTATGCCTGATAGCCTTAAGCGTTTTTGCTGTACCTGCTTTTGCGGCAGGCAGCTCGGTGCTTGATATATCGAAGAAAACAATGAATATAGGCGATACGTTTACTGCTACCGTAAAGTTTAGTGCAAGTGATATAGGATATCTTGAATCTACAATTACTTATGACAGTAAGGTAATTCAGCTTGTAGAGTCAAATGTCACATCTAACGGCTCATCTGGGGTCACGCTGTTCAATATTTCCTCAACGGGAGCTTCAACGCTATCGGCAAAATTCACTTTTAAGGCAATAGCTGTAGGCGATGCAAAGATTACCGTTGCCGATAGAGCCACTACTTATATTACTTATTCCGATGAGAAAAGCGGAAATGCAATTACGGGTTGTGGCGGAACCGTACAGGTAAAGGATAAGTCAGCCGCAAAATCCTCAAATGCAAACCTTACCTATATAAGAGTCTCGGCTGGAACTTTAAGCCCTAATTTTTCGGCTAACACAACAAGCTATAATATTACCGTACCTTATTCGGTAACAGAGGTTTTAGCATATACCGAAAAGGCAGATAAGAATGCTACCGTAGCCATAGAGGGAAGCAAGACCATGAAGGTCGGCGCAAACAAAAGGGTGATAAAAGTAACGGCGCAGGACGGAACCGTAAAAAGCTATACCCTTAATATTACACGGCTTGCCTCGGACAATGCTTCTTCGTCGTCAAGTACAAGCTCTGGCTCTGACCCGACAACCTCAGAGCCGACAGCGACTACACAAAGTGAGAAGGTAATAGTTGACGGAGTTGAAAAGCATATTGCCGAAAACTTTTCTCAGGACTTAGTTTATGAAGGCTTTGCACTTACCACCTATAAGTATAATGATAAAGAATATCCCGCTATTACCGATGGCGGAACCACCCTTCTTTATTTGGTGGATGAAGAGGGCAAAAACGGTGCCTTTTACAGAATAGATAAACAAAACAATATAACAAGCTTCAGTTTCCTTACGGTCGGCGGAAATATGTATCAGATTTTAATTCCCGATGAGGAGGATATGAAGGATGATTATATTGCCACAACGGTTTCAATAGACGGCAAGGAGTACGATGCTTTTAAGAGGGTGTCGGACAAGGATAGCGAGTTTGTATTTTTCTGGGCAAAGTTTTCGGACAATACAGGACTTTACCGTTTTGATACGGTTGAAAAGACCATGCAAAGAGCCGAAGGTCTTGCGGTTTCTGTGTCAGATAATGAGCCTGTAAGCAACAATCGGGCAGACGGCAACTGGCTTGAAAACTTTATGAATCTAAATGCCAACGGCAAAATCGTGGCAATAACAATAGTAGCAATATTACTGCTGTTAGTAGCGGCAATTATTGTAATAATAATAAAGCTTGTTTCACCCTCAAAGGATGACTATGATGAGTATATTGAAGAGGATGAAAATGAAGATGAAGATTATTTCAAATTCGATTCGATAAAAACCTCAGACCGCGATGATAAATAAATTTTCGGGCATCTGCAAATAGGCAGATGCCCTTTTCACACCCTAAGGGCTGTCCGCATAAAATAAAACGGTAGCCCTTAAAGACATTTGTCTTATGAAAAAATCTCTTATGTGATTAAAAGATAAAGGTCTTGGCAAGAATAGGAACAGAAACACAAAAAACAAACAGAAACAAACTTATCAGGGTGTGAAAAAATGACTATCAAACGCGGAGAAATCTATTATGCAGATTTGAGTCCGGTTGTCGGCTCTGAACAAGGCGGTATAAGACCGGTACTTATAATTCAGAATGATATCGGCAACAGGTATAGCCCAACCGTAATTGCTGCGGCAATTACAAGCCAGAGGGATAAAACCAATCTTCCTACACATATAAAGGTAAACGCAACGGGAAGCGG
>JAFXIJ010000006.1 GCA_017533175.1 Clostridia bacterium | reverse complement strand
GAAATTCTCCGGTTTCTATTATTTTTTGGAGACTTGGTGTTTTTATACCTCATTCTATTCATTTTTCGACAACGGGTAAAAGTGCCAAAAACCCTGTAAAATAAAGGATTTTAAAAAGTCTTGGTGAATACTTGACACGTGTGACGATTTGGGAAGGGTTGTTATTCCCAAAGAAATCAGAAGGACAATGAGGATTCGCGAAGGCGATCCGCTGGAAATTTATACCAGCTCAGGTGGGGAGGTTATTTTTAAAAAGTACTCCCCTATCGGCGAGCTGTCACAGTTTGCGGCGCAGTATGCCGACGCTATCTCCCGTTCAAGCACGGCGGGAGTTATAATTTGTGACCGTGAGCACTGTGTGGCGGCGGCGGGAATTTCCAAAAAGGACACCATTGAGCGCAGGGTGACAAGCTCGGTAGAGGAGATTGCTGAGAGCCGTAAGACCTATATATCCGCTTCCTCGGGCGAGCAGCTGAAAGCTCTTGAAGGGCTTGACAACGAAATTCTTGTTGCATGTCCCATTCTCTCGGCGGGAGATATAAGCGGTATTGTTGCGCTGCTTAAAAATGAGCAGGCCACCACCCCATCTGAGTCGGACATAAAGCTTTGCGAGGTTGCTGCGGTCTTTTTGGGAAAACAAATGGAGGAATAGTTTAAGTTTGTTAGGCTTTTGGTACAAAATACTTGACATTTTAAAATGTATGAGTTATACTATGTAAGCTAGATATTGACTAAAAGGAGAGTGGGTTTTGCCCGCTCTTCGTTTTTTGTGCAAACGTCTTTGCGAGGAAAGACTGAAAGTTTTTAAAACGGTCTTCCCTTTTATTTGAAAGGATGATGTGAATGGCATCAGGTATTGCCGAAAAGGTTTTTACACTGATAAAGGACACGGTTGAGTCCAAGGGTGTTACACTCTGGGATGTTAAGTTTGTCAAGGAGGGAGCTTCCTTTTATTTAAGGGTAATCATAGACAAGCCAGAGGGTATTAATATAGATGACTGCACCGAAGTGCACCACGCTATTGACCCGATTCTTGATGAGGCTGACCCGATTGACAAATCCTATTATTTGGAGGTTTGCTCTCCCGGTTTGGAGCGCGACCTTACACGGCAAGAGCATTTTAATGCTTTTGTGGGTGAAAAAATTAAAATCCGTCTTTACAAGGCGCTCGACGGAATAAAGGAATTTAAGGGCGTTTTAAAAGAGTATGACGGCGACAAAATTGTTTTGACCGCAGATGATTCAGACCTTGAATTTAATCAAAGCATGGTCGCTTCTGCTAAGTCGGATGATTCAGATTTTTAAATTATTAAACTTTTTTATACGGAGGTATGCTAAAAAATGGCTAAGGCAAAAAAACAGTTGAAAAATCAGAATAAGGAGTTCTTTGAGGCTCTTGCCTTTATGGGTGCTGAAAAGGGAATCCCGGTGGAATATATTGCAGATAAAATTTCTTCTGCTATCGTGGTTGCTCTTCGCAAGGACTACGGCACGACCGAAAACATAATTTGCACTATCGACCCTGAGACCGAGACCTTTAAGGTAATTCTCCGCAAGGATATTGTTGATGAGGTTGAGGATTCGAGAGTTCAGATTCTCCGTGATGAAGCGGTTTCTCAGTACAAGGCAGGTCCTGAGGCTGAGTTTGTTGAGATTGAGATGGACACCCGTCAATTTGGAAGAATTGTAGCCCAAACTGCAAAGCATGTTATCCGTCAGGGTATTCGCGATGTTGAGCGCAGTCAGGCACTCTCTGAGTTCCAGGCACACAACCGTGAGCTGCTTACGGCAGTTGTTCAGCGTATTGACCCAAAAACTGGAAATGCAGCTGTTACGATTGGTAAAAGCGAGGCTACTTTGCCTAAGCTTGAACAGGTTCCCGAGGAGGAGCTCTATGAGGGCGACCACATTAAAGTTTATGTGGTTGATGTAAAGGACACCGAAAAGGGCCCCAAGGTTATGCTTTCCCGCACACATCCGGGTCTTGTTAAAAGACTTTTTGAAACAGAGGTTCCCGAAATATTTGACGGAACTATTGAAATTAAGAGCGTTTCCCGACAGGCAGGCAGCAGAACAAAGCTTGCCGTTTGGTCGGCTAACAGCGAGATTGATGCTGTTGGTGCATGTATTGGTCCTCGCGGTGCCCGTGTAAACGCCATTGTTGAGGAATTAAAGGGAGAAAAAATTGATATAGTTAAGTATTCCGATGACCCCGTTGCCTTTATCAGCGAGGCGCTCTCTCCATCTAAGGTAGTATCGGTTGAGATTTTAAGCGAAGAACCGAAAATGGCTAAGGTCACCGTTCCCGATTCACAGCTTTCCCTTGCTATCGGCAACAAGGGACAAAATGTTAGGCTTGCAGCCAAGCTTACAGGCTGGAAGATAGACATCCGTCCCGAAAGCGGCTTCTACGGCGAGGAAGAATAATATCTTAAATTTTGAAAAGAAGGTGAGATAAATGCAAAAAAGGAAAATCCCCTTACGCCAATGCGGCGGGTGCGGCGAGATGAAGCCCAAGCAGGAGCTTGTAAGAATTGTTCGTTCTCCCGAAGGAATTATCAGTCTTGATACCACAGGCAAAAAGAACGGCAGAGGCTCATATATTTGCAAAAGCTCCGATTGCTTTAAGCTTGCTATAAAGAAAAAATGCTTTTATCGCGCCTTTGGTATGAATATCCCCGATGATGTTATAAATCAGATTGAAAAGGAGATAAACGGTGAAGCATAAGATTTTATCCCTTTTAGGATTTGCTTCAAAAGCGGGTAAATTGTCCTTTGGAGTTCACGCTACCGAGTGGGCAATTAAATCGGGAAAGGCAAGGCTTGTATTAGCCTGTGAAAATATATCCGAAAAGTCGGTTAAAGAGCTTAAATTCAAGGCTTCGGATAAGGTTCCCGTTAAGGTTTTATTAGGAATTAATATAGATACCCTCTCAAAAAAGGTAGGAAAAAGTTGCGGTATTGTTGCCGTAAACGATGAAGGCTTTGCCGCTTCCCTACTAAACCTATTGAATTAAGGAGGAAACGCCATGATGATGGATAAATACAAATTAAGCACAGCTGCGAGTGATTTTGGCAAGTCATCAAAGGAAATTGCGGCTATTATTAAGGATTATACAGGTGCCGAAAAAAAGGCAGGTACTACACTTACAGGTGAGGAAATAGGAATTATCTTCTCATTTTTAACCAAGCAAAGCGAGGTTAAAAGCTTTGATGAATATTTTGCCGCAGGTAATGCGGCTCGTAAGCAGCAAGAAGAAGAAAAGAAGGCTGCAAAGGATAAGAAGCTTGCCGACCAGCTGGCAATTCTTGAACAGTTAAAGGCAGCTCAGGAGGCAGAAATGGCTGCTAAAAAGGCTGCTACCGAGAAAAAGGAAGCTCCAAAGGCAGAGCCTAAAAAGGAGGCTCCAAAGAAGGCTGAACCTAAGAAGACTGAGCCTAAAAAGGAGGCTCCTAAAACAGAGCCTAAGAAAGAGTTTAAGCCCTCTGACCCTCAGCCCTTTAAGGCAAAGGAGAAGAAGGAAAAAGCTCCCGGTGATGCTCCTTTCGTGGTCCCGCAGAGCGTCGCACCGTTGATACTCGTTTTTCAAATGTAAATATCGATAAGTACAATGAAAAATACGAAAACATTGCTCCTGCAAACTCGATGAAGGACAATGTTCAAAGAAAGCAGAAGATAAACCAAAAATCGCAAAACTATCGCCGTCAGGAAAAGTCCAAAAAGGAGCTTGAAGCAGAAAAGATGCGTCGTATTCAGCTTGAACGCATCAAGAAAACTCCTATCACGGTTACCGTTGGCGATGAAATAACAGTAGGCGAGCTGGCTGCTGCTCTTAAAATGACTGCGGCTGAGGTTATTAAGGAGCTTATGAAGCTTGGTATGATGGCCTCTGTCAACCAGACAATCGACTACGATACAGCAGAAATAGTTGTTACCGAAATGGGCGCAAAAATCGAGCGTGCCGTTGTTGTTACTATTGAAGAAAGAATAATGGATGAGTCGGAGGATACCGCTGAGAATCTTAAACCCAGAAGTCCTGTTGTGGTTGTTATGGGCCACGTTGACCATGGTAAAACCTCTTTGCTTGACGCTATTCGTAATACGGCTGTCACCGACACAGAGGCAGGTGGAATTACCCAGCACATCGGTGCTTACAGGGTTAATGCCGCAGGACAGGATATTACCTTCCTTGACACTCCCGGACACGCCGCATTTACCTCTATGCGCCAGCGCGGTGCTATGGCTACCGATATTGCAATCCTTGTTGTTGCCGCCGATGACGGTATTATGCCCCAGACCATTGAGGCTATAAATCACGCAAAGGCTGCCGAGGTTCAAATAATTGTTGCAATTAATAAGATGGATAAGCCCGAAGCAAATCCCGACCGCATTAAGCAACAGCTTACCGAGCACTCCTTGGTTCCTGAGGAGTGGGGCGGAGATATTATCTGCGTTCCTGTTTCTGCTAAAACTCACGAGGGTATAGATACTCTTCTTGAAAATGTACTTTTAGTTGCAGAGATGCTCGAATTAAAGGCAAACCCCGACAGAAGAGCAAAGGGCGTTGTAATTGAGGCGCGTCTTGATAAGGGCCGCGGTCCGATTGCTACACTTTTGGTCCAAAACGGCACCTTAAAGCAGGGCGACATTATTGTTGCAGGCACATCGGTTGGCCGTGTCCGTGTTATGACCAATGAAAAGGGTCAAAAGCTCAAAGAGGCAGGCCCATCTGTTCCTGTTGAAATAGCAGGTCTTACCGAAACTCCCTCGGCAGGAGATACCTTTGACGCCGTTTCGGATGAGCGCCTTGCTCGTGAGCTTGTTGAACAAAGAAAAGATAAAATCAAAAACGATATTTGGAACGCATCACAAAAGGTTACCCTTGACAATCTCTTTGAAAAGTTCAGCGAGGGCGAGCTTAAAGAGCTTAAACTCATCGTTAAGGCGGACGTTCAAGGCTCTGTTGAGGCTGTTAAGCAGTCGCTTGAAAAGCTCTCTAATGATGAAGTTCGTGTCAAGGTTATTCACGGTGCAGTCGGAGGAATTAACGACACCGATGTTATGCTCGCACAAACCTCGGGCGCTATTATCGTAGGCTTTAACGTTCGTCCTGATGCTGCATCAAAGGCTGCCGCTGAAAAGGATGGCGTAGATATGCGACTTTACAGGGTTATTTACGATGCAATTGAGGAAATAGAAGCTGCTATGAAGGGTATGCTTGCTCCAAAATATCGCGATGTTGAGATGGCATCCATTGAGGTTCGCTCAACCTTCAAGATTTCGGGTATCGGCACAATTGCAGGCTGTTATGTAACCGACGGTAAGGTTAACCGATCCTGCAACATTCGTGTTGTTCGTGACGGTATTGTTATTGCCGAGGATAAAATTGATTCCTTGCGCAGATTTAAGGATGACGTCAAAGAGGTTGCCCAAGGCTATGAATGCGGTATAGGTCTTGAAAAATTTGCCGATATTAAGGAAGGCGACATTTTTGAAGCATTTGTTGTTGAGGAGTACAGAGATTAATGGCAGGATTTAAAATAAACCGAGTTGCCTCTGATATAAAAATTGCCCTTGCTGACCTGCTCAGAGAGGTCAAGGACCCCAGAATCAGTAAGCTTCTTTCAATAGTTAAGCTTGATGTTTCGGGAGATATGTCCTACGCTACCGTATATGTCAGTGCTATTGAGGGCAGCGAAAAGACAAAGGAGTCGGTCAAGGCATTAAAGGGTGCCTCGGGATATCTTCGCAGAGAACTAGGCTCAAAGCTTAAACTCCGCAAGGTGCCTGAGCTACGCTTCGTTGCCGATGACTCAATTCAGATAAGCGCAAATATATCAAAGATTGTAAGCGGTTTTGAAAAAAACGAGGAGAATAAAGATGAATAATGCTTGCGAGCTGCTTGATTTAGCAGCTGTATGCGCATATCTTAAAAAACAGGATAACCTTCTTGTGCTAACCCACGCATCTCCTGACGGAGATACCTTGGGCAGCGCCTACGCCTTGAAGCTGGGACTTCAAAAGCTCGGCAAACGTGTGCAGGTTATCTGCTGCGATGAAATACCCCATAAGTATGATTACTTTATGTTCGATGACGGCTGCGACTTTGTTCCTGAGGCTGTCGTTGCGGTTGATGTTGCAGATATAAAGCTTCTTGGTGATATTTATGCACAGTTTGAGGGTAAAATTGACCTTAACATCGACCATCATATTTCAAATACCATGTATGCAAAAAGACTTTATCTTGACCCTACTGCCGCGGCTTGTGCCGAATGTATTTTTGAAATACTGACAGAGCTTAGAGTAGAGCTTGATAAGGATATTGCTAACGCTCTTTACACGGGTATTTCGACCGATACGGGTTGCTTTAAGTATTCAAATGTTACCGTGCGCACCCACGAAATTGCCGCAAAGCTTTATAAAATCGGTATAGATGCGGCTAAAATTAATCAAGCCATGTTTGATACTAAATCAAAAAACCGTCTTTATATGGAAAAAATGGTCTTAGACCAGGCGGAATTTCATTTTAACGACAGATGTATGCTCCTTACCGTTACAACCGAAATGCAGGAAAAATCAGGCTGCACAGGCAGTGAGCTTGAAGGTGTTGCCGTAATTTCCCGCTCGGTTGAGGGGGTTCTTGCAGGGGTTTCCATAAAGCAGGTAGGTCCGCACAAGTTCAAGGTTTCACTTCGCACCTATGAGCCTCTTGACGCTTCTGAAATTTGTAAAAAGCTCGGCGGCGGCGGACACAGGGCTGCGGCAGGCTGCACCCTTGAAGGCTCGTTAAGCGAGGTTAAGACAGAGCTTTTATCGGTTGTCGGACAGGCTTTGGAGGAATGTGATGCAGGGTCTTATACTGATAAATAAACCAAAAGGAATCACCTCTTTTAA
The DNA here is from genome assembly GCA_017533175.1 of Clostridia bacterium. Taxonomy (GTDB): domain Bacteria; phylum Bacillota; class Clostridia; order Oscillospirales; family Acutalibacteraceae; genus SFWF01. Next base: position 39,709 of record JAFXIJ010000006.1, on the reverse strand, counting down.
GGCGGTTTCGGTAATAAAGCGCATAGCAAATGAAAAGCGTGTAGGCCATACCGGTACTCTTGACCCAATCGCAGAGGGTGTTTTGCCTATTTTTATAGGGAGAGCCACTGCACTTTCAGGGCTACTCTTAGATGCCGACAAGGGCTATACGGCAAGGGCAAGGCTTGGTATTACTACCGATACTCTTGATATAACAGGAACGGTTTTAAGCTCCATAGAGCCTTGTGTTAGCCTTACAGAGCTTACAGCTGTCATACAAAGCTTTTTGGGAGAAAGCGAGCAGCTGCCTCCTATGTATTCGGCAATAAAAAAAGACGGTGTCCGCCTTTATGAGCTAGCAAGACGTGGCGAGACTACCGAAATCAGCAAGAGGAAAATTACTATTAGAGATATTCAGCTTATTTCCTTTGAGAATAATGAATTTGAGTTTAAGGTCTGCTGCTCAAAGGGTACATATATTCGTTCTCTTATTCGCGATATAGGCGAAAAGCTTGGTTGTGGTGCTGTAATGAGCGAGCTTATACGCACCTCTGCCTCGGGCTTTGATATTAGTGACTGTATAAGCTTAGATGACCTCAGTGAAGAAAATATAAAGGACTATATTCTTCCCGAGGAAAAGGCAGTTTCACACTTTAAAGAGGTTAATGTTAGCTTAAAGCAGGCGGTGCGCTTTTCTAACGGAGGTCAGCTTGCCTACGACAGACTTAAAAACGCCGTTTTTAAGGACGGGGAGCTTCTTAGAATAAAGCACTCGGGTGTTTTTGTAGGTCTTGGAACGGCAGATAATGAAAAAAAACAAATTTCTATTAAATGTATTATTAATCAAATAACCGGCTAAAAAAAGATTAAAGGAGGAGACAATATGGCAGAGGGCTATGCAATCGCACTCGGAATGTTTGACGGTGTTCATTTAGGTCATCAAGCTGTTCTTAAAAACGCAACCAACAGTGATTTTAAGAGTGTTGCCATAACCTTTTCATCTCTTCCCTTTAAAACGGGCGGCTGGCTTATGACTAAGGAGCAAAAGGAAACTGAGCTTAAAAAACAAGGTATTGATGAGGTTGTTTTTTTAGATTTCTGCGAGGTCTGCGAAATGGACCCTGATGAGTTTATGACATACATTGAAGAAAAATACGATGTTAAAAAAATCTGCTGCGGTTTTAATTACCGCTTTGGAAGACGCGCTGCGGGAGATACTGCTTTTCTCGAAAATTACTGTAATGAAAAAGGTATCGAATTTTCGCTTTGTGATAAGATTTCCTATGGTGGAAAAACTGTTTCTTCAAGCTATATTCGTTCGCTTATTTCGGACGGAAAGATATCGAGGGCAACTGCTCTTCTCTCCCGTCCTTTCAGCTTTAAAGCAAAGGTCTCGCACGGGGACCAAAGGGGTCGTGCAATCGGCTTCCCCACTACAAATCAGGTATATCCCGAGGGTCTTGCCACCCCAAAATTTGGAGTCTATAAGACAAAGGTTTTAATCGACGGCAAGGAATATCTAGGCATTACAAACATAGGACTTCGCCCTACCTTTCGAAATGACTTTGTTTCGGCAGAAACCTTTATTAAGGATTTTTCGGGGGACTGCTACGGCAAGGAAATAGAGCTTTTCTTATTGGAATTTATAAGGCCCGAAAAGAAGTTTGATTCGGTCGAGGAACTTAAAGCCGCCATTTCTGATGATTTAAGTAAAATATGATACATAAAACAAAAAAGCTCGGCAACTCCCTTATGGTAGTTTCTTTTTTCTACCATAGGGGCTTTTTCTATTGTCCGTTTTTACTGGACTTGTGCAGAAATTCACCTCGCTTTTGCTATGTAAAAATTTTGGCGCCAACTCCTATTATAACGCATTCCTCGATTCTACGAGCAATTCCAGTTGCTTTCATAAATATATTAACTCCTCTTTTTCTTAATTTGATGAATAATGAAAAATGAATATGGCAGAATGAATAATTAAGGTGTGCCTATGACACATTTTATATTAAGTCGGCAAAGCCGACACCGACACTTTTCACTCTTCACTCGCAAGGCTCTGGCTTTCTGGAATAGCTGTCCAAGACTCTTTCGTTAAAATGTTATGCTTTTACAGTTTCCGTGAAAAAATAGCACTAACAGATATTGCTGTTAGTGCTATTTTTTATTGTCCGTCGTAAATCTTCTTTACCTTAAACTGATTAACGGCATATTTGTTTACCGTGTATTTAAGGGAATCAATATACTCATCCATTTCTTTTTTGAAATCTTCCTCTTTAAGAAGGCTTATAATGTCATCTTCAAGCTGAACATCTCTGTAATATGAGTCGGAATTAATATCCTTTTTAATAACAAGATATACTATCTTGTTTTCGGCATCGGAAATAACCTTAATCTCATCCTTCTTCATAGCCTTAACATCGCTGAAAAGGTCGAAGGTGTAGCCTGTATCCTCATCTCCGATAACATTTAAAAGCTCATCCTTCGGAGCAGGCTCTTTTTCTTGCTCACTGTCCGAAGAGGTTTGACTGTCAGAGGAGGTGTTGCTGGTTGTAGAAGAAGTATTGTCCTCTTTATCGGAAGAATCCTTAATATCGTTATGCTCATTATAAAGCTTCTCAAAGGTTTCGCCCTTTTTGAGTCTTTCGGCATAAGCATCTAGCTTTTCCTTAGCCTTTTGCTCTGTGCCGCCCTCTTCACTGCCCCAGCTATATTCAATGCTGTATATAGCCGCATAATGCTCATCCACAGCCTTCTGTCTTTCAGCCTCGGTCAGAGCCTTTTCTCCGCCTTTTCTGTATATATTAAGGAAATATTCGCTCTTCTTAGCTTCGTGGATATTTGCTTTTAGGTAGGTATCATAGCCTACACCGTTTGCTTCGTAAATAGCCTTAAAGCCATAGGTTTCCCAGTAGAAATCTACCATGCTTTTTATTGAATCTTCCTCAGCGGTTGTTCCTGCCTTTTTAATAAGGATTTCGTATGCAGCATATTCACGGCATTTTTTGAGGGCTAAGTTTTTAACATATTCCTCAAACTTAACTCCCTCAATGGTTGTCTTATAATAGCTGAAATTCTTTGCCGTGCTGTCATAATCTTCCGAATCATCAATAATCTGCTTTGCCTCGCTGTCGGCGGCTACAAGATAGTAGGAATAAAGTCCCGAAGTTATTTCGACATCTCCTACCGTTAAAGCAACCTCGCCCTGTTTGTGACAGGCGGTAAGTGAAGCCAGCATTGCTAATGCCAAGCACAAGGCTATAACACATCTAAGTAATTTCATTTCAAGTCCTCCAAAATGGATGAATTTTCGCAAATTGCGGTCAAAACAATTATATAATATACGGGCAAAAAAGTCTAGTGATTTTTTACTTAAAAGGTTTGCCTATAAAATTTCCGATATTTCTAAGAGCGCATTTGCTAAATTCTGTCCCTTTTTAAGCTTTACCGAATAATACGGTTTATCGCTTACGTTAAGTGTCACTCTGTCTTTTAGTCCGTCACACAGTCTTTGCATCTGCTCTTCTTTTATTTCGTTGGTTTTAAGGCAAAGAGCATCTCCGAGAGAGGTTATTTCATATATGCCGTTTGCGGCGGCGCGGCTTCTGAAAAGAGCTATATCTATAAGCCCGATTACCGCCTTTGGCGGCTCGCCAAAGCGGTCGCAAAGCTCATCAATTACATCCTCGGCATCCTCGGTTGAATTGATTTCAGCAATTCGGCGATAAATTCCAAGTCTTGCAGGCAGGCTCTCTATATAGCCTTCGGGAATGTGGGCGGAAATATTAAGGTCAACAAGACATTCTGTCCTTTCCTCTTCCTTTTTAATTCCCTTTTCCTCGTTCATAGCATCGTTTAGCAGTTTAAGATACATATCATATCCCACCGCTTCCATATTGCCGTGCTGTTCGCCGCCTAAAATATTTCCCGCTCCCCTTATTTCAAGGTCACGCATGGCTATTTTAAAGCCCGAACCGAATTCGGTGTATTCCTTTATGGCTTCAAGCCTCTTTGTTGCCGTCTCGCTAAGTCCCTTTCCCTGTCTAAAACAGAAATATGCATACGCACGTCTTGGAGAGCGGCCTACCCTGCCCCTTAGCTGATGAAGCTGCGAAAGTCCAAAGCAATCCGCATCCTCAATGATGAGGGTGTTTGCATTGGGCACATCTACTCCCGTTTCAATAATGGTTGTACAAACAAGAATGTCTATCTCCTGTTCAAGCAGTCTTTTCCACACCAAAGACAGCTCATCCTCGCTCATTTTTCCGTGTGCTACCGCAACATTTGCTGTGGGAAACGCCTCTTTAAGACCAAACGCTACACGCTCTATGCTGTTTACCCTGTTATGCAAATAATACACCTGTCCGCCGCGGCGCAGTTCCTTGCTTATCGCATCCCTTATAACCCCGTTATTGTGTTCGAGCACATAGGTTTGTACGGGATGTCGGTCGCCCGGCGCCTCATCTATTGAGGACAAATCACGCAAACCCGACATCGCCATATTTAAGGTTCTGGGAATTGGTGTTGCCGAGAGAGTTAGCACATCGACAAAGGGATATTCCTCTTTAAATCTTTCCTTGTGAGCCACGCCAAACCTTTGCTCCTCATCGATTATAACAAGTCCCAAATCTTTAAAAACAATATCCTTTGAGATTATTCGGTGTGTGCCGACAATAAGGTCCACATTTCCCCTTTTAAGCTCGCGGACGGTCTTTTCCTGCTCCTTTTTAGAAACAAAGCGCGAGAGCATTTTTACTGTTACGGGCATATCCCCAAAACGCTTTATAATTGTATTGTAGTGCTGTAAGGCAAGAATTGTTGTAGGAACCAGTACCGCACACTGCTTGCCCTCCGCCACACATTTAAACGCCGCGCGCAAAGCCACCTCGGTCTTTCCGAAGCCGACATCACCGCAAAGCAAGCGGTCCATCGGTACCGCCCTTTCCATATCGTTTTTTATCTCATTTACACTTCGTAGCTGGTCCTCGGTTTCTTCATACTCAAATCGGCGTTCAAAATCACTTTGCAAATCAGTATCACTGCTAAAAGCATAGCCCTTTGATGACATTCTTTTTGAATAAAGCTCGGTAAGCTTTTTCGCCATATCCTTGACTGCTTTTTTAACTCGTTTTCTTGTATTGTGCCATTCCTGTGTACCAAGTCTGTTCAGCCTTATTTGATGCTCCTCGGAGCTTCCTATATATTTTGAAACCAAGTCAAGCTGAGTGACAGGAACATAGAGTATGTCTCCCTTTGCATACTTAATTTTAATGTAGTCCTTAGTGACACCTTTGTTTGTGATACGGTTTATCCCCTCGAAGATTCCTATACCGTGTGAGGCGTGAACTACATATTCACCCGCACGCAGTTCTTCCAGAGAATTATAAGAATTTTTATTTCTCTTTTTAGCTCTTTTCTGTCGGCTTTCACCGAAAATATGCTTATGGGTTACAAATATAAACTTTTCGCTTGGAATTTCAAATCCCGAGGATAAGCCTCCGACGGTAACTACCGCTCCCCTTACGGGTAGTCCCTTGATTTTGGGCATAAATGCCGCATTTATTCCTGCATTTTCAAGGTCACCGCATAAAAGCTCTGCCGCCTTCACTCCTCCTGCCGCAATTACCGCAAGTCCGCCCTTTGAAAGAATGTAACTTATATCCTCTTTTAAAACCTCGATATCTTTGTTCCATGCGGAATTTCTTTTATAATCGAAGGTTAAAAGTTCTTTAATATTAAACGGTACAGATGATGGCAAAAAGCTATCAAGTAAAATTCCTTTTGAGCATATATTCATAAGCTCACTATCATCAAGGTAAAGCTTTGCCGTAGCAGAGGACAAAAATCCCTCTTCCAAATATGTCTTTACATCCTCGTTATTGATAACAGCGCTGCTTTTTAGTGAGTCCAGAACGCCTACAAGCTCGCTTGTTATAATAAAAGCATCCTTTAAATAATCAAAAACTGTGCTGTCCTTATATATCAGCCTTATATAACGGTCAAGTGCGACCGATTCTGATGCTCTTGCTTTTTCCAGGTCTTTTAAAAGCTCTTTTTTCTGATTCTGGCTCAGCTTTTTATTTTGGACAGAATAGTTTTCAAGTATTTGTGCAAGCTTTTCTGACTCGCAAACCACCTCGCTTGCGGGGGAGATTAAAAGCTCGCTTACTTTTTCGGTCCTGCGCTGTGTTTCGACCTCAAATTCACATATTGTATCAATTTCATCGCCCCAAAGCTCTATTCTATTTGGCAGCTCGCGGTTAACTGCAAAAATATCAAGTATTCCGCCCCTGACTGCAAACTGACCCCTGCCCTCGACCTGCTCGCAGCGAACATAGCCTGCCGCCGAAAGTCTGCTACAAATTCGGTTTAAATCAATCTCATCACCCTCTTTAAGAGATATGGTGTTGTCCCTTAAAACTTCGGGCGGGAGGGTGTACTGTATTGCCGCCTTAGCCGATAACGCCAACAGCTCAAAATCCCCATCCAAAAGCTTGGATAGGGTGTCTATACGTAAGTGTTCATATTCTTTTGAGGTGGCTGCCACTCTCCCGATAGAGTAATCTCTTGTCGGAAGATATCTAACCTTTACCCCGAGGGCTTTTAAATCCTCGCCTATGGCAAAGGCATCCGACTCACCGGGAGTTATAAGCACCGCCTTTTGCTTTGTTTCGCTTATCAATCCCGAAATGACCAAAGCCTTATGAATTGATGAAAGTCCTGATGCTTCCAAGGGGAAATTTCTTCCCTTTACGGCTTGTAAAAGCCTCTTAAACTCAGGAGTGCGCGAAACAACGGAATTTAGAAATTCCATAAATTCTCCCCTGCTGTTAAATCTCTATTGTTATTTAGAGTATTTATTCATTGCGCTGTCAATGCCGCGGGATAAAATCTCTTCCACTGCGCGAACGGCATTACCGACAGCAATTAAAACCTTTTCCTTATCCTCGCCGCTGAATTTGCCGAGCACCCAATCTTTCAGCTCGTAATCAGGGTGTGGTTTTGCTCCTATGCCTATTTTTATTCTGGGGAAATCCTCCCCTTTATAAGCTATTATATCCTTTAAACCGTTATGTCCCCCTGCGCTGCCCTTTCTTCTTATGCGAATTGTACCGGGTTCTAAGGAAATATCATCATATATAACAAGAATATTTTCGACAGGAATCTTATAGAACTTAGAGCACGCTGCAACCGCCTCACCCGAATTATTCATATAGGTAAGCGGCTTTTGCAAAAGCACCCTTTTCCCACCGATATTTGCTTCGCCTATGTAGGACTTGAATTTCATCCTCTCGCATTTTGCGTTGTGCTTTTCACAAAGTGCATCTATTACGACAAAGCCTACATTGTGTCGGCTTCCCTCATATTCTATGCCCGGATTACCAAGTCCCACTATCATCATATCAAAGTTTGAACTGCCGAAGGTTTTTTTAATTTTCTTAAACAAAACATTCATCACCAAGTTAATATTAGCACAGTTTATATATTTATTCAAGGGCATATTTGGTTCTTGACTTTTGCGTCTTACCGTAATATTATATAAATAGTAAAAGCGTTGATGGGGACAGTATCCGTTTTTTGCCCTTTAAGAGAGTTCGGGTCTTAGGCTGAAAGCCCGATAAGGAGAATTTCGGTGAACACCACCCTTGAGCGTCTGTCGAAATAAGGCAGAACGGTTGCCTCCCGTTAAAAAGGTTTAAAGCGACACCGTAGGGTGTAATGCGGGTGGAACCGCGGAGTTGTTATTTTCTGACTTCGTCCTGTAATTTTAGGACGGAGTCTTTTTATTTTGAAAGGAGATTTATATATGAAAATTTCTCTAAGAGGCGATATAAGAGAGTTTGAAAACGGAATGACCCCTTATGATGTTGCCAAATCCTTTGGAGGCGGATTTTTTAAGAATGTTTGTGCCGCAAGAATAAACGGTGAAAATTCTGACCTTCGTACCGTTCTTCAAGACGGCGATGAGCTTGAACTTTTAACCTTTGAGGAAGAGTATGGAAAATGGACCTATCGCCATACCGCTTCGCATATTTTAGCGCAGGCAGTAAAGCGTCTTTATCCTGATGCTAAGCTTGCTATTGGTCCTGCGGTTGATGACGGCTTTTATTATGATATCGATTCTCCTGTTATGTTTTCACCCGACGACCTTGTAAAAATCGAGGCAGAAATGAAGAAAATCATAAAGGAAAATCTTCCGATTGAGCGTTTTACCCTCTCAGCAGAAGAGGCTGTTCGTTTCTTTGAGGAGAAGGATGAGCCTTATAAGATTGAACTTATAAATGACTTACCTGTCGGCTCGGTTATAAGTTTTTATAAACAGGGCGAGTTTGTTGACCTTTGTGCAGGTGCACATCTTATATCAACGTGTCTTATAAAGGCATTTAAGCTCACAAGCGCAACAGGTGCTTATTGGCGTGGCGATTCAAGCCGTAAAATGCTGTGCCGCATATATGGAACTGCATTCCCAAAGCAGAGCGAGCTTGATGAGCATTTAGCAAGAATTGAAGAGGCTAAAAAGCGTGACCACAACAAGCTGGGCCGTGAGTTAGAGCTATTTACCACAAGCGAGCTTATCGGTCAGGGACTTCCCATTTTGCTTCCGAAGGGTGCCCGTATTATTCAGCTTCTCCAGCGCTTTGTTGAGGATGAGGAACAAAAGCGCGGTTGGCAGCTTACCAAAACTCCTCTTATGGCGAAATCTGACCTGTATAAGATTTCGGGACACTGGGACCACTACCGTGACGGTATGTTTGTTATGGGTGATGTTGAGGATGAAAGTAAGGAATGCTTTGCTCTCCGCCCGATGACCTGTCCCTTCCAATATCAAGCATATTTAAGCAAGCCGCGTTCATACCGCGACCTTCCCATTCGCTACAACGAAACCTCTACTCTGTTTAGAAACGAGGACAGCGGAGAGATGCACGGACTTATCCGTGTTCGCCAGTTCACAATCTCCGAAGGCCACCTTATGTGTACCCCAGAACAGCTTGAAGATGAATTTAAGGGCTGCCTTGAGCTCTGCGTATTTATGCTTAAAACCTTAGGTCTTTACGAGGATGTTTCCTACCGCTTCTCCCAATGGGACCCCGAAAACAAGGAAAAGTATATCGGTACTAAGGAGCAATGGGATGAGGCTCAAAGTATGATGGGAAGAATTCTTGATAGCCTTGAAATTCCCTACAAGGTTGGTATCGGCGAGGCTGCCTTCTACGGACCTAAGCTTGATATTCAAATTAAGAATGTTCACGGCAAGGAAGACACTCTGATTACAATTCAGATTGACCAGATGCTTGCCGAAAAGTTCGGTATGGAATATACCGACCGCGACGGTGTTAAGAAGAATCCTTATATTATCCATCGCACCTCTATTGGCTGTTATGAGCGCACACTTGCTTTGCTTATTGAAAAATATGCAGGAGCCTTTCCTCTCTGGCTTGCTCCCGAGCAGGTACGCATTTTACCGATTGCCGACCGCCATCATGATTATGCTTACGAGGTTAAGGCTGAGCTTGAAAAAATGGGTATGCGTGTAGAGGTTGACACAAGAAACGAGAAAATCGGCTATAAGATACGCGAAGCAAGGCTTCAGCGTCTTCCCTATATGCTTACAGTCGGTGACAGCGAAATTGCAGAGCGCACCCTATCTGTAAGAGGCAGGGGTGAAAACGGTGACCTCGGCTCTATGAGCATTGATACCTTTAAGGCTCTTTGCCTCGAAGAAATAAACTCGAAAATAATTAAATAAAAACTGTTTACTTGTATAACAAAAGCCCTCACACTTTTTATTTTAATGGTGTTGGGCTTTTTTATTTTTACCTGCTTTTTTCGACAAATTTCTCTTTTTACATCTGTTATAATGAGGTTAGAAAGCTGTAATTTTACCCTGAATTTTGTCATATTCATTTAAAGCTAGTGCCATAATTCGCTGAATATGTCTTGCGGAATAGCACAAAGCGTCGGCTATCTGTTCGTTGGTTTCTCCGTATATGTATCTGCGGATAAGCACCTCTCTATATGTAATGTCGGGTATTTTTTCTATTCTTCTTTCGATGCTGTTTGCAATCTGTCGGCAGGTGGAAATTTCAGCATCAATACTTGCGGCGCAGTTTTTATATATTTCCTTATCGAGCTCTAACCTTCCCACCTTTGCCATACAGGTACGGTATTGCCCCAAAATTCTTTTTACTTCTGTTCTGCTCATTTTTACTTGTCCTTACCTGTTTAATGAATAATATTGACCGTATGAATAATTTGTTCCGTTCGCTCTGTTATATTCTTCTACCTCCTGCATTGCTTTTATTATGGGGCTGTTTTTCAAAAATTCCCTTTTACTCTCCTCTTTTTTTCTAAGCTCTCTGCCTTTTTTTCGGCAAAGAGGAGAGCAATATTCCCCTTCATCCCTTAGCTTTGAACCGCAATAACCGCAATGGTTTGCTCTTATTTCGCTAAAATTTGCCGAATGGCAAAACGGACAAAGCTTTACACGCTCAAACGGAGGCGTACTTAGTCCGTGCCGCTCAAAAACAACCTCAACATATTCAAACTCTTTTTTGCAGTCCTGACAACCGTACATTTGTTAATCCTCCCGAAATTTTTACTTGACATTTACTAAATTATGTAATATAATACAAATATCGACAAAATATTTACTTAATTTAGTAATCTATGGGTATATTATATTTCGTTTTTCAGTAATTGTCAAGGACAAGTTTACTAATTTGCGTAAAATTTTGCGATGTCGAGGAAATTAACAGAAAGAGGCATCTTTTATGAATGAAATTTTTGATAGAATTGAGAAGCTTTGCAAAAGCAGAAATATGAATGTAACTGAAATGTGCAAAATATGCAGTATTCCAAGAGCATCACTTACCGATTTTAAAATGGGAAGAATTAAAACCCTATCGGCTTCCACTTTAAGAAAAATTGCTGAATACTTTTCAGTCAGCGTAGAATATCTGCTTTCGGGCGATGTTCCCGCCCTTGATGAGCTAAGCCTCAAAATAGCTCTTTTCGGAGGCTCTGACGGCATTTCGGATGAAATGCTTGCCGACGTTAAGAAATACGCACAATATATTAAGGAAAGAGAAAATGGAGATAAACAAACTTTATAGCATCGCCGAGTCTGAGGGCGTGACGGTTGATTTTATCAATATCCCCGTTGCAAAGGCTATGGCTTTGAAGCTTTACGGTAAAACCTTTTTGGCTATTGATAAGGATGTTCGTTCCGGCTCGGCAGAAGAACGCGTCCTATTAGCACACGAGCTAGGTCACATTCAGACCGATTCTTGCTATGCCCTCAGCTCCCCTAATTCTGCTCGCAAACTTTGTGAAAGACGCGCTGACCGCTGGGCTATAAAAGCTCTTGTACCTTTCGGAGAGCTGCTTAAAGCCTACAAAAACGGCAACGAGACAATTCAGGCTCTTGCCGAGACCTTCGGAGTAACCGAAGAATTTATGCAAAAGGCATTAGAGTTTTACTGTTATAGAACATACGCATAATAAACAACGGACTGTTACAAAGAACAGTCCGTTGTTTGCTTTTTTATTTATATATTTTCAATAGAGTATTTCATCTTGAAATAGTCAAAGTAGTGGTTAAACTCTTTCTTGTTTCCGTCCTTTACGCTGCGAAGATATTTGTGAATAGCCATATCGCTATGTGCCATTTCTAACATGCAACCCGCAATATTTGAGCAGTGGTCGGAAACCCTTTCAAGATTTGTTACTAGGTCGGTCAAGATAAAGCCAAGCTCAATCGTACACTCGCCCTTTTGAAGTCTTTCCACATGCTTTGCTTTTATATCGGCTTTAAGAACATCAACAACCTGTTCAAGAGGCTCAACCTGTATGGCGCTGTCAAGGTCATTGTTTACGAACGCGCTGTGGGCAAGACTCACTATTTCCGAAACTGCGCTTATCATAACAGCAAGCTCACGCTTTGCGTTACCCGAAAACTCAATCTTCTTATCGTTAATCTCCTCAGCCGAGCCTAAAATATTAACCGCGTGGTCGGAAATTCTTTCAAAGTCGCTTATAATATGGAGAAGCTTTGTGATTTCTATGCTGTCCTCTTTCGTATGCTCTAAGGAGGAAAGCTTTACAAGATAGCTGCCTAAACGGTCCTCATATTTATCTGCTTTGTCTTCGCCCTTTAAAACCTTATCATACAATTCGGTATTAAAGTTGCGAATCAGTTCAAAAGAGTTGTTGATTGTTTCAATCGATATATCTGCCATTTTCTCAGCAACAGTTTTACAGCGCTCTACCGCAACCGACGGGGTAACAAAAAGTCTGGAATCGAGCATCTCATACTTTTCCTTCTCTTCGGTTTCACGCACTGTTATGCAGGCAAGCTTTTCAAGAAGTCTTGTGAAGGGCATCCAAAGAACCGTACAGATAATATTGAATGCCGAGTGCACAACTGCTATCTGGAAGCCGTCTATTGCCATATTGTCAAGAAAATATAGATTTAATAGGGGCTTTGCAACGCTGTACGCTATCAAAAGCACTATTGTTCCGATAACATTAAAGTAGAGATGAACAACTGCTGTGCGTTTAGCATTTTTGTTGGCGCCTATGCAAGAAATCAAAGCTGTCACGCAAGTACCTATATTCTGTCCCATAATTATGGGTATAGCGGCGCCGAATTTTACCGCGCCGGTTGAGGCTAACGCCTGCAAAATACCGACCGATGCCGAAGACGACTGAATAACTCCCGTAAGCACCGCACCTGCGATTACACCGAGAATTGGGTTTGTAAAGAGTGTAAGGATATTAGCAAACTCGGGAACATTTTTTAGTCCTGATACTGCTCCCGACATTAAGTCCATTCCGGTCATAAGGGTTGCAAATCCGAGCAAGATAACCGATGTATCCTTTTTCTTGCTCGACGACGAAAACATCATAAGTCCTGTACCAATTATTGCCAAAATCGGAACAAAGGAGGTGGGTTTGAGCATTGTCATAACAAAATTTCCGCTCTCAATACCTGTAAGAGAAAGTATCCATGCAGTAACAGTAGTACCGATATTAGCACCCATTATAATTCTAATAGCCTGACGGAGTGTCATAACACCGGAGTTAACAAAACCAACCACCATTACCGTTGTAGCCGATGAGGACTGGATAATCGCTGTAACGCCAAGTCCTAACAAAAAGCCCTTTACGGGATTATCGGTCATTTTTTCAAGGACGGTTTTAAGCTGTCCACCTGCCTTTTTTTCAAGGGCATTTCCCATTAGGTTCATACCGAAAAGGAAGAGTGCCAACCCGCCTATAAGCGAGAGCACATCAAACAAGCTGAATTTTGCTGCGGTCGAGAAAAAGTCCATACGTCATCTCTTTTCTTTTTTCTTTTATTTTTTGACAATTACATTATACTAGATAGTATTTCTAAAAAAAGAGGTTTTTTCTGTGTAAAATGTTTTAAGAAGCTTTTTGTGTTTAAATCACTATATCAAAGTTTGATTATTTATGACCAATTTAAAGGTAAGCCCTAATGCCTCTGCGGCCTTTCGGCACATTACCATTCTTCCTAAAAATATTTCAAAATAATCCATAACCGAGCTTATTGCGGTATCAATTTCAAGCTCGAGCTTTATGAAATTCTTACCCTTACTGATGTTAAGACTGCTGCTCACCACCGAATAGTTGACACGGTCGTGAATATCAAAGGTAGTATAGTCGGTATTTCTTACTCTGCTTCTGCGAACATCTGATTTATCAGCAAGTATAAGTGCAGCAGCAATTGGGTTCACGGCTACCCCCGTTCCCTCATCGTGATTACCGATAGCGGTCACGATTGTAGCAATATCCTCTGCATCAAAACCTAGATTATCAAGTATGCGAAACGCCATAACGGCACCGCTTTGCGAATGGTCGATACGGTTAATAATGTTGCCTATATCATGAAGATAGCCTGCTATCTTTGCAAGCTCGATATTATACTTGGAATATTCGAGGGTTTCCAGAATATACTCAGCCGTCTCGGCAACCTTTGTAACATGGGCAAAGCTGTGCTCTGTATATCCAAGAGCTTTTAAGGATTCATCCGCCCTTGTTATATAGGTTTTTATATCGGTATTTTCTCTTAACTCATTATATGATATCATTCTTGCTCCTTATTCGATATAAGCTCTGTCACGGCCTCTTTGGCAAGAAGCAGTCCTGCCGCAGCGGGAACAAATATTGCGCTTGCAGGTGACGGTCGATTGCCTTTAAGCTCGCCTGTTGACTTATAAGAAAAAGGCTTTTCATCCGACCAAACCGTTTTAAGATGGGTGACACCCCGTTTTTTAAGTTCCTTTCGCATAATTCTTGCTAAGGGACAGTCGGTGGTTTTTGATATATCTAAAACCCGAAGTCGTGTTATATCAAGCTTATTACCCGTTCCCATACAGCTTATTACGGGGATATTTTCCTCTTTTGCTCTCAGTATTATTTCGAGCTTTGCCGTCACGGTATCTACCGCATCAATTATATAATCAAAATCGCTGAAATCTATGGTGTCTGCATTTTCGGGCAGATAAAACATATTATGAGCAATAATTTTTGCGTCGGGGTTTATTTGCTTTGCTCTTAGTATGGCGGCTTCTGTTTTAAGCTTCCCCTCTGTATCTTCGACGGCCAGCAACTGCCGATTAAAATTGGTTTTTGCCACGGTGTCAAAGTCAAAGACAGAAATTGTCCCTACTCCGCTTCTTACAAGCGCTTCAAAGGCGGCAGAGCCGACTCCTCCAAGGCCAAACACAGCGACATGGGCTTTTTGAAGTTTTGATAACGCCTTGCTTCCAAGCAACGCCTCGGTTCTTGAAAAAATCTCACCCAAGCTTATTTTACACCTACTTTTTTACAAATATTACTCATAACGCATTTTTCACAATAGGCTTTTCTTGCGGTGCAGACCGCTCTTCCGTGGAGCACTGTTCTGTGGCAGAAGTCGTTAGATTTATCGGGCGGGAGAAGTTCTTTTAGCTCCTTTTCTAACTTATATGGCTCGCGCGTTTTTGTAAGCCCAAGTCGGTTTACTATTCTTATAAAATGAGTATCAGTCACAACCGCCGGTTTTTTATAAACATCGCCCACTATTAAGTTTGCGGTTTTTCTTCCCACACCCGGCAAGGTAATAAGTTCTTCAATCGTGTCAGGCACTTTTCCGCCAAAGTTCTCGATTATTCCCTTCCCTATTCCTATAAGGTCCTTTGCCTTGGTCTTATAAAGTCCGCAGGTTTTTATAAGCTCTTCCACCCTTTCAAGTGGTGCTGATGCCATAGACTTTGCATCAGGAAAGGCTTCAAAAAGGGCGGGTGTTACCATATTTACTCTTGCGTCTGTGCACTGCGCCGAAAGCCTTGTTGCAATAAGCAGTTGAAACGGGTCGGTATAGTTTAACGAGCAAATCGCCTCGGGGTACTCCTTTTCTAAAAGTGAAACCGCTATATTAGCAAGCTCTTTTTTTGTCATTAAGCATCAAGCCTCATATCACCCTTTTTAATCAGCCCGAGCTTTCTCATTCCCTCGCTGACCGCTAGCGCAATTATTGCAGGAAGGATTATATGCATTGAAATTATTTCGATTATGGCAACAACCGGCTCAACTCCTGCATTAGTCATAGCGGTAAAGGTTTCAAAAGGACCTACAAGTCCTGCTGTTCCCATACCCGAGCCAGTGGGTGTGCTGACCATTTTAAGTACTGCCGAAGAAATAGGTCCTGTTATTGCGCTGGCAATAATTGCGGGAAGCCAAATAAGCGGATGTCTTACAATATTGGGCATTTGAAGCATAGAGGTTCCTATTCCCTGAGAAACAATACCTCCCCATTTATTTTCTCTGAAAGATGCAACGGCAAAGCCTACCATATTACAGCAGCAGCCTACAACTGCGGCACCCGCCGCAAGTCCCGAAAGCTTTAAGGATACTCCAATAGCGGCAGAGGAAATAGGAAGTGTAAGACATATTCCCATTACAACCGAAACGATTATGCCTCCTATTACGGGGTTTTGCTCAACATTGATATTAACTATATTTCCTATCCAGGTCATAGCCGCGGAAATCGGAGGTCCTATAAGGAAGCCTGCAACTGCACCCGGAAGAATTGCGGTTAAGGGGGTTGCGATTATATCAACCTTGGTCTTACCCGAAACAATAGAGCCAAGCTCTATTGCTATGTATGCTGCAATAAATGCGCCTAAGGGCTCACCGGGTCTGCCAATAACAAAAACCTCGGTTGCTATTTTGGGAAATGCTCCCACAAAGCCTGCAACTGCGGCAGAAACAGTAACAAGTGGCGAAGCCTTTAATTTGCATGCAACACCTATACCTATTCCTGCACCCATTATTGTTTTTGCAAAATTACCCACAGCCAAAAGATAAGCACCAACCGTACCGCCTACCATAGTGCCTACCTGAGATATAATAGTTCCTATAATAAGGGTTGCAAACAGACCTGTTGCCATACCCGAAAGTCCGTCGATAAAAAGACGGTTTAAAAACTTCTTTATCATTATAATTCCTCACTTTTATTTTTTTCATTTTATTTTATCATTGTCATATCTTTTTTTCAAGTATTCATTAAAAAAATTGCGATAAACTAACAGTTTATCGCAATTTTTATCAATTTTTCCTATTTCGTCCGTAAAGTCTGGTGTTTTCAAAAAGAATTTCGGCAAGCCACTCGTTTATGCATTCTGACTTTATCCGCCATTTCCAATTTGTACCTACCGTTGACGGAACATTGATACGTCCCGAGCTGTCAAGTCCTATTAAATCATTCATCATAATAATGCAGGTATCTGCCACCGACATCATCGCTGCCTTTATCATTGCCCAATTAAAGCCCTCATCATTTGGGTAATTCAGGTAGTTATGTGCATTCCTAACATCCTCAGGAGCTGCTGATTTAAGCCAGCCCATAATAGTATCGTTATCGTGGGTTCCCGTATATACCACGCAGTTTTTGATATAGTTGTGAGGCAAATACTCACTTTCCTCACGCGAGTCAAAGGCAAACTGCAAGACCTTCATACCGGGGAATCCCGTTTGCTTGTGCATCTTGAAAACCGCAGGTGTTAGGTGTCCTAAATCCTCTGCAATTATGGGCATATTCTTGCCGAACTTCTTTTTCAGTTCATCAAAAAATTCTATCCCGGGGCCCTTTACCCATCTTCCATTTTTAGCACTTTTCTCACCGTAGGGAATTGCATAATAGGATTCAAAGCCTCTGAAATGGTCTATTCTAAGGACATCATATAAGGATAAAGCATAGCTTATACGCTTTTTCCACCAGACATATTTTTGCTCCTTCATAAGCTTCCAATTATAAATCGGATTGCCCCAAAGCTGACCGTCCTCAGAAAATGCATCGGGAGGGCAGCCTGCCACCTTTTTCGGTTTTCCATCCTTATTAAGTGCGAACTGCTCGGGGCTTGCCCATACATCTGCCGAGTCATAGGCAACATATATCGGCATATCCCCTATGATTTTAATTCCCTTGCCGTTTGCATAAGACTTTAAAGCCTTCCACTGCTCTGAAAACTTAAACTGCACGAATTTATAAAATGACAAAAGCTCACTATATTCGCTTGAAACCTGCTTTAAGGCTTCCCTGTCCCTTACTCTGTAAGGCTTTGACCAGTTTTGCCAAGAAGTATCTGAAAACTTCTTTTTTATGGTCATAAAAAGGGCAAAATCATCAAGCCAATATGAATTTTCTAAAACAAAATTTTCAAAGCTTTCATCCTTTTTAAATCTTGAAAAGGCAATTTTCAGCAAAGACTCACGATGTAAATAAAGCTTGCCGTAATCTATTAGCTCATCCTCGCCGAAATCAAAGCGGTCCGCCTCCTCTTTGTTTAACAGTCCCTCCTCGATAAGCATATCAAGGTCTATAAAATAGGGGTTGCCAGCATACGAAGAAAAGGACTGATACGGCGAGTCACCGTAATTTGTAGGATTGAGCGGCAGTATCTGCCAATAGCTCTGTCCCGATTTATGAAGAAAATCGACAAAACGATATGCTTCCTTGCCGAGAGTGCCTATTCCGTAGGGCGACGGGAGGGAAAAAATCGGCATTAAAATTCCGCTACTTCTCATTGTTTATCCTTTCACTGCACCTGAAAGAACACCCTTTATGATGTGTTTCTGACAGATAAAATATATTATTATAATCGGAAGCAGGCACATCATAATAAGCGCCATGGTTGCTCCGTAATCTACTCTTCCGTAGCTTCCTTGCAGATACTGTATCTGAATGGGAATTGTTCTGTACTCGGTTTTATCAAGCACAAGATAAGGAAGAAGATAATCGTTCCAAACCCACATTATCTGTAATATTCCAACCGAAATATAGGTTGATTTCATAATCGGCGCAACCACCAAAAAGAAGGTTTGGAAGGTATTGCATCCGTCAATAGTTGCCGCTTCTTCGATATCCATAGGAATACTGTTTACAAATCCGCTGAATAAAAACACAGCCAGTCCCGCACCGAATCCGAGATAAATTATCGGAATGGTGTAGGGAGTATCAAGCCCGAGCCTGTCTGCCGTTTTTGATAGTGTAAACATTACCATTTGAAAGGGAACTACCATTGAAAAAATACAAAGATAATATACCACTTTACAAAAGATGCTGTCAACCCTCTTTATATACCAAGCCGTCATAGAGGTGCAAAGAAGTATAAGCGCAACCGATAACACTGTTATTATAAAGCTGTATAATACCGCATTATAAAAGGGATAATTACCGTGCATTATTCCTTTGATATAATTTTCAAGTCCTACAAAATTTTCTGCACTTGGAAGCTCGAAAAGTGAGGTTTTTATCGCCTCGTTGCTTTTAAAGGAATTATATAAAACTATAACAACGGGCAACACCCAGACGGTTGTTACTGCCGCAAAGAAGGTGCTTAGTGCAGCGGAAGAAAATCTTTTCCTTCTATTTAATTTTTCTGTCATTAGTGCTGCACCTCCCTGCTTCTTGTAAGATATAGCTGAGTAAGCGCGATTGCAACGACCACAACAAAAAAGATTACCGCCTTAGCCTGCCCTACGCCCATATTTGTCGTGCTTTCATAAAAAGATTTATAGATGTTAAGCGCCAACATTTCTGTTTGATTAAAGGGCTTTCCTCCCGTTAACGCAAGATTTTGGTCAAATAGCTTAAATCCGTTGGTAAGGGTTAAAAAGGTGCATATTGTAATTGACGGCATAACGCTCGGTATTGTTATATACCGTAACAGCTGAAATCCGTTTGCCCCGTCTATTTTTGCCGCCTCAACATACTCGTCGGGAACATTTTGCAGTCCTGCAACATATATTATCATCATATAGCCTATCTGTTGCCAGGAAACAAGAAGTACCAGTCCCCAAAAGCCGTATTGAGCATTCAGAGCCAGGGTGGAATCTAAAAAGCGTATTATAACTGCATCAAGAATTATTTTCCAAAGATAGCCAAGCACAATACCGCCTATAAGGTTTGGCATAAAGAATATTGTACGGAAAAAATTTGAGCCTTTTATCCCCTTTGTAAGCGCAAATGCCACGCTGAAAGCTATAAGATTTATAACTATAACCGACATCACCGTAAAGGCAACTGTGAACCAAAAGGATGCTCCGAATCGTTCATCCGAAAGGGCTGCCTTATAATTATCAAGACCTGTAAAGTTTATATTTTTAAGGGTTTTAAACCTGAAAAACGAAAGGTATATACCCCAAATAAACGGCCACACAAATCCGATTAAAAAGGCTATAAAGGTCGGCATAATAAAAAGTGGCGACCAGCGCTTTATAGCTTTTCGCTGACTTCTGTTTTGAACAGCCGAATGGTTTATTCGTTTTTTGTTAGCCATATGTTCCTCCTTTTTTAAATTTATTTTCTTTTCCTTTTATTCTTTTATTTAGGAAAGCTCCCTATTCTTTACTAAATAAAAGAATCATCAGGGTGAGGTGAAATCCACACCCTGATTTTTTAAAAATTATTGCTTAGATGCAGTGTACTGCTCTGCCCAACCGTCAACAAACGCCTTTTTAACGGCAGACCACTCGCCTGTTCCTGCCGAGTAATCAGCAAGCGCATCAACAAGATTTTGACGCCAGGTGTCAACATTGGGAGTGTAGTTAAATGCCCAAGAAACATTGTAGCGGCCCTCTGAAACATACTCGTTCATAATGTTTGCAAGAACATTATCAACCTTCTTTGCAGATTTAAAAGGTGCAACAAAGCCCATATCCTCTGCCAAAGCCTCGGTTCCTTCCTCGGAGGTTACCACCCACTTTAAGAACTCTAAGGTTGCATTTATATCTGCCTTTGATGCGGTATTGTTTACTGCCCAGTAATTCTCGGTTCCGCAGGAAAGTCCTTGTTTTTCATCCCTTACTCCGATATAAATGGGAAGATACGCAATATTCTCATCTCCGATAGATTTTATATTATCGTATTCCCAAGTGCCGTTCTGATAGAACACAGCCTTACCGCTTGTAAATTCCGAAACAGCATCATTCTGCTCATTTGTAAGTGTTTTCTTATCTATGGTTGAATTGTTAATATAAAGGTCCCATATATTTTTAAAGTTATCAAGATAGGTTCCCTTAATGCTGGCAGGCTGTCCTTTTATATTATCCTGCTCGAACTCATAGAAAAGCGGCATATTTGCAAGGTGTCCAGAAAATCTCCAAGATGAAGATGAAGCGAGTCCCGATGAGGTAAATGCAGAAAATCCGAGTTCATCCTTTCTGGCTGTTATAGATTCTGCAACCTCTTTAAGCTTTTCGTAAGAGTTTATGTCCTCAACCTCATAGCCCGCTTGTTTTAAGAGCTTTTTGTTTGTAATTAATCCATAACCCTCATAAACATAGGCAACACCGTAAACAGCGTCATCCTTCTTTAAGGCAAAGTCATCGCTTGTAAGCTGTTTGTAGACTTCGGTGTCTTTAAGGTCAAGACAATAGTCCTTCCAGGATTCAAGTCCAACCTCACCGTTTACCTGAAAGAGCGTGGGCGCGGCATCCTTATCAATTTCTGCCGTAAGCGTTTGCTCGTAGGTTCCCTCCGCAGCGGTTACTACCTTTACAACTACACCTGTCTTTTCGGTATATTCCTTTGCAAGCTCCTGCCAAGCGGCATCCTGCTCGGGCTTAAAGTTTAGATAATAAACCGAGCCTTTTTCTTCCTTTTTCTCGCCACAACCGACAAAGACTGTTGCTATGGCAACTAAGACTAGCATGATGGATAAAAGTTTTCTCATAGTATTCCTCCTTTAATTTTTTTGCTGGTAATTCCATCGGAGGCAATTGTATCATATTATTTGTGCAAAAGCAATAGAATTTTCGTGAAAAAAGAAAAAGTTTTATAGCAATTTCTACAAAAAATTACATTTTTTTACATAATAGTAATATATTTATATTTTTTATTGCATTTTTCTCGCTTATCACGGGGCAGCTTTCTTTTTTATTATTCCATTTTTATGCGCAAACATAATTTTTTAAAGAAAAAACGGGGAAAGCTTTAAATAGTTTTGCTTTTATGCAAAGTCTTTGACAAATTTGGCTTTTTAGCTTATACTTTTAAAGTATTTATATTTACAAGGAGAAATTTATGAGTACCGTATCAGAATATTTCGGTGAAAATGTATTTAACGAAGCGGTAATGAGCACAATGCTCCCTAAGGAAACCTTTGAGCTTGTGCGACTGGCTATCATCCGTGGGAAGCGTCTTGACAGTCAGACTGCCGACATCGTTGCAAATGCCATGAAGGATTGGGCTATATCAAAAGGGGCTACTCACTATACCCATTGGTTCCAGCCTATGACGGGAATTACCGCAGAAAAGCATGATAGCTTTATAAGTCCGGCAGAGAACGGCAAGATTATTATGGACTTTTCGGGCAAGGAGCTTATTCACGGCGAAGCAGACGCCTCCTCCTTTCCTTCCGGTGGACTTCGAGCTACCTTTGAAGCTCGCGGATATACAGCATGGGACCCAACCTCTTTTGCCTTTATAAAAGAGCACGTGCTTTGCATTCCTACCGCATTCTGTTCATACAGCGGCGAGGCACTTGATAAGAAAACCCCTCTCTTGCGCTCTATGGAGGCAATAAACAAGCAGGCTTTGCGTGTTTTGCGTCTTTTTGGAAACCAAGATGTTACCTCTGTAAAAACAACGGTAGGTCCAGAGCAGGAATATTTCCTTATTGAGAGGGACACATACCTTGCCAGAAAGGATTTGCTTTATACCGGTCGCACCCTTTTTGGCGCAATGCCGCCTAAGGGACAGGAGCTTGATGACCATTATTTCGGCACGATAAAAAGCCGTGTAAAAGCCTTTATGACCGAGGTTGATAAGGAGCTTTGGAAGCTTGGTGTTTTTGCCAAGACAGAGCATAACGAGGCAGCTCCCGCACAGCACGAGCTTGCCCCCGTTTTCACAACCACAAATATAGCGGTTGACCACAACCAGATAACCATGGAGCTTCTCCAAAGGATTGCCAAGAAGCACGACCTTGTCTGTCTGCTTCACGAAAAGCCCTTTGATGGTGTCAACGGTAGCGGAAAGCATAACAACTGGTCCATCTGCACAAACACAGGTGTAAATCTGCTCGAACCGGGTGAGACTCCCTATGAAAACGCACAGTTCCTGCTCTTCCTTTGTGCAGTAATTAAGGCGGTAGATGAATATCAGGACCTGCTTCGCATTTCGGTTGCCTCTGCCGCAAACGACCACCGTCTTGGCGCATTGGAGGCACCGCCTGCCATCGTTTCAATGTTCCTTGGAGATGAGCTTTCCGAAATACTTGAAGCCATTGAAAATGACACGGCATACGGCGGAAAACAGCAGGAGCTTTTAAAGGTAGGCGTTCATGTACTGCCTAAGTTCCCCAAGGACACGACCGACCGCAACAGAACTGCTCCGTTTGCCTTTACGGGTAACAAGTTTGAGTTCCGTATGCTCGGCTCCTCCGACTCGGTTGCTGAGCCTAATGTGGTTCTTAACACCGCTGCCGCCGAGGCTCTTAAACAGTTTGCAGATGAGCTTGAAGTCGCAGAGGATTTTGAAACTGCACTTCACGATTTAATTAAAAGGACAATAAGGGCTCATAAAAGAATCATCTTTAACGGTAACTGCTACGATGAGGCTTGGGTTGAAGAGGCAGAACGAAGAGGCCTTTACAATCTTGTTTCCACACCCGACGCTCTTGTTCATCTTGTTGACGCTAAGAACATTGAGCTTTACGCAGCACATAAAATTTTTACCGAAACCGAGCTTAACTCACGCCTTGAAATAATGCTTGAAAATTACTGTAAGATACTCAACATTGAGGCTCTTACAATGGTTGATATGGCAGGTAAAGAAATTCTTCCCGCCGTAAGCCGATATCTGCACTTCCTTGCAAATACCGTTCTTGATATCTCGAAGGCGTTTAGGATTGACGCAAGGTCCGACTTTGAGGGTAAAACTGCAAGGGAATTAATTACCCTTAAAGAAAAGGCTTATTCACGCTTAAACAAGCTTAAAAAGGTCTCATTAAAAGCAAGCGAAATTGAAAACACTGCCGAGCGCGCAAAATTCTATAAAGAGAGTGTTATTCCCGTTATGAAAGCTTTACGCTCCTCATGTGATAAAATGGAAGCACTCACCGCGGCTGATTACTGGCCAATGCCCACCTACGGCGATTTGCTTTTTGGTGTAAGATGACAAAAATAGCACTTTCAAATTCTTGAAAGTGCTATTTTTTATTTATTTTTCAATTAGTCTTATTTGTACTCGGTCTATTCTATTTCCGTAAACGCCTGCATAGTCCTCATTATCCCTTACCCAAGGATAATAGTTTCTTCCTATTGTTGCCACACGGCACTCTACCGAATATTTGCTGTTATCTTTAAGCCTTGCTCTTATACAGTCAATATCTCTTCCGTAGATTCCGGCATAATCCTCCCTGTTTTTAACCCAAGGCAGCCATTTGCCGTTTTTTAAATGCACACAGTATTCGATGTCTCCGATATTTGTTTCTACAAGTAATCCTTGTATAGCTCTTCCGGGTATACCTGCATAATCGGTTTCTCCTTCTACCTCGGGCAACCATTTGTCGTGCGCGGTATAGACCTGATACTTGACAACAGGAGTTTTTATTTCAGCCGTTTTTTCTTTAAGCGCGGCTCTTTTTATTATTACATTTGCAAGAGCCTTAGCGCACTTGTCGGCATATTCCTCTGTAAGAATTATGGGTGTGTCCTTGGTGCTGTCCATAAATCCAAGCTCTAAGAGAACAGCTGGCATTGCGGTATCTCTTAAAACAGCCAAGTTCTTTGTTGCAAGAGGTGTTGCACGATTTCCTTTAAGCTTAGTTTCAAGAATCAGTTCATCGTAGAACTCCTTTTGCCACGCCTTTGTTACGCTGTCGGTTTTAGTGTAGGTGAAGGCGACTATACCGCCGCCCTCACCCCCTGCGATTCCTGCATTGTGATGCACAGATAAATAAAGGTCGGCTCCCCATTTGTTTGCCGTATTGGTACGAGTTGAAAGCTTCACATCGGTTTTTCCGCTTGTATCATCCATACGCTTTATTTCTATTTCTTGATATAAAGACAGCAGTTTTTCAAGCTTTTCGCAAATTCTGGCATTTAGCCACCATTCTCTCGTTTCGTTTTTGTCAATTGCCTTTAAGCAGCGCTTACCCGCTGTATTCATACCGTGTCCCGCACAAAGTGCAAGCTTAAACATACTTTATTCTCCCTTCTTTAAAAACTGTTTAAATGTCTCGTAAAGTCCCGTAGAGGACAAGCCTGACACAAGTCCCGAAAGAAGAATTTTCGGGGTTATATCCATATTAATCCAGATGCTCAAAACAACACCCATGCTTCCCATTATTAACGGGATGAACCTATCAAGCTTTTTGCTCGGGAGCAGATTTTTCAGTATGTATCCTATACATAAACATATACCTAAAATCACAAGCTCGGTATATTCGTTAAGAAAGTCCATAAGTTTTCACCTCATTTTCTAAATCTTTAACTCTGTGGTTTAGGACCTTTATTTTTTCGCCCGTTACGGTTTGCTCCTCCTCAATCCGATAAACGCGCTCGATTAGATTGTTGTGCTTCTCGACCCGAATTTCAAGCTGCTCTATTCGGTACTGCCACACCTTTCCCGATATGACAGCACCGATAAGCGAGCCTAATCCGGAACCGCAAAGCCCTATTAGTGCAATTATTATTCCGTCGCTCATTTTCTCACCCCTTAACCCTAAAATTAAAGGGTTTTTCCGTCGTAATAGACCAAACGTGCCTTAATAAATGTTATGCCCTCTCCCTCGATTTTAAGCTTTAAATCTTTAAATCTTGCGCCATAACGAAGTATAGCGGTGCCCGTTTCTAAGGAAACCGTTTCGGAATACACTTCCTCACCGTCGGCAATAAGACTTGCCTTAATGCTTTTGTCAGAGGGTAAAGTGTCAATAACAACCGTATGAAGCCGCTTATTATAAAGGGTATCTGTATCAAACTCGCAAGAAAGCTTTGTGTTTATATAACCGGAGTGATAATCGGCTTCTCCGTCAAAATAGTCATTTAGTATAACGTCCTCTTCCCCCGCGAAATGCAAGGCATAAATCAAGGTTGACATTTCTCTGCACGAACACTCTGCAAACAGAATAGTTTCCTCGGTAAAGCTGTATCCGCCTATAATGCTCGGCAAAAGCTCCCAAACCGACAGACATTCCTTTTTCGGATGATAATAATATGCCTTTAAATTGTTTGCCAAGAGATAGCCTTCCTTGTAGGTTACCGCAAAGGTCGGAGTAAAGTCGTCATACGATAAATCGGCAACCTTTTTGACCTTTAAAGCAGCTCCCAAGCTTAGCTCATAAACTCCTCCCTTTTTGCCCGCAAACAAAATCCTGTCGTCAAAAACGGCAACCGTTTCGCTTATGGGCTCCTGCGGAAGAAGGGTTACACCCTTAAAGCTTATTATGTCGTAATTAACCTTGCTTGACGGGGAAATGCCTTTTAAAACCAATGATAAATCGAAGTCGTCGGCTTTGCTCACACTGCCTTGATATAGCTCTTCGCTATTAAAGACATACAGACTGTTTCGATAAAAATAAGCTCCCAGCAGTTTGTTGTTTATATCCCCCGGTGATGCCGAGCAGCCTTTTGGAAAATAAAGAGGCTTTTCACTGTTTATCCAGCAAAGCTTGCCGCCCTCATCAAGCACATTGCCGTAAAAGACTACGGTTTTACTTCCGTTGCCTTCACGTCCTGTGGGAAAAGCCATACATTTGCTCATCGCACCGAGCTTTATCATTTCATCGCTTATTTTTCGGCAGGCTGAAACTTTAAGATTGTTTTCAAATCCTAAATAAGGAAACGCTACACTGGCACTATTAGAATCTAAAAAATAAACTGTGCCAATTTTTCTGTTGCAACCGAAACGATACTTTTTTGAGTCAATGGTAATCGGCTGTGAAATATATTCCCCTGCCGGAATATTAAATGTATATTCATCGGTCAAGGTTCTGTAAACACAGCTTATTCCTTCATCGCCCAAGTCTTCATACGGAAGTTGAAATGCCGAAGAATATCCATCGGTAGAATAATATGCAATAAACTGATTGGTCAGCAAATTCTCATCCTCCAGCCTTACGGGCTTTGAAAGTACAATCCTTTGCTCAGATTCATTAGCGCGATAATAGTTTTCTCCTCTGCCGAAAGCAAGAACGGTCGGTACATAGAAATCTCCGCTATACATATAAAGCCACTCGCTCATATCTTCGCTTAACTCATATATGCGAACCACATCTTCCATGCCCTCACCGTAAACCAACCTCACCATAAAGTATATTCCCTTACCCCTTGTGGGCTTACCTGTATATACGGTAAAGGTGTCCGGAATACCAAAGGTGTCATATGATGCACGGGTAAATTCTATAAATCCTGCCGAATCGCTTTGTCCGTTAGAATATGCAATATAAAAATGGTATTTTATATTGGACATAAGGTCATTATCTACTACAATAATAAGCCTGCCCTTAACATTATCCTTATAATAATAGCAGTCGGTAAAAAGCACCCTTTCATAGTTATCAAAGGTTCTTGCGCTATCAAAAATTGGCTTGTCATAAGGCTTAGTACCGGGGCGTGTCCTTAATTTATCCTCGTCAAAGAGCATATTTATGGGCAAGCCTTCACTACTGCCAAACTTAACACTCTCCCTTATGTCTTTGCTTTCGGCGGTTTTAAGTTTTTCAAGTTTTGCATTTTTTAAAGTCATAAAAGCTCACCCTTTGGCAAAGCATCCGTTACATAAGATTTCGACCTCTTTACTCTGCCTCTTTTTTCATTATAAATGGGTGAAAAGCATTCCTTTGACCTTAAATCGCCTATTGCAATAGACAAAAGCAAGGCGGTGCCGTAAAGACAAGCTTGTTCTTCGTTCTGGCATAGTCCTTCCGCCGCAGTCGAAAGACTTGTAAGAGGAGGCTTTGCAATATCCTCTAAGACCGAATTTATAACAGTAAGCGCAATCTCATTCATCTCGCTTGTAGGAGTTTTAAAGCCCATAAGTGCCGAAGCCGAGCTTAGAATTTCGTTACCCGTCATATTTTATCCTCCTCTATTTCCTCAGCCAAATTTTCAGCATCAGGCATAATTCCCTTGGGAAGACGTCTTAGATACTGTGCAGGGCTTATTGCTCCCTTATCTAAAAGTCTGTTAAGCACCTCTACCGTTTCAGCCTCTCCTCTGCCAAGCTTTTCTCCTGCGGTAACAGAAACCGAAAACAAAACATCTCTGTAACGCTTTGAATCAAAGGGGAAATACCAAACTCCGTTTTCATCGGAAACCTTTAAGCATCTTTTCCCGTAGTGATTCACAAAAAACTCCGCCCAAACGCGAGCAATATCCTCAACAAATCCATAAAAGCTATGCTTTAAGGTGGTAAGCTGTGTAGCTGCCGCCTCGCGAAGCTCAATTATAGCGGAGGTGTTATTTGCTTCTCCGTCTCCAAGCGAGGATTCATTCGCACCGCTTTGTGCAAGTGTATTGTAAATAAGCTGATTTACCGTGCTCTGATACGCGTCGGTAAAGGACGGAGGTTCAACATAGGAAACTGCTGTTTTTATTTGCTCTGCATCTCCGTAAACCTTGATTATCTGCCCGGGGTCGTTGGAAATTTCCTTATCAACAAGGTCACCGTTCACAAGCATAAGCGGCATTCCTGCCGACATAGTAGCCCAAACACCTGCCGTAATCATTCGATTTATGGCTATCTGGTTTGGAATAAGATATGTAACCTCGCTGTCACCATATATATGATTTCTGCTTTCCCAGTTAAAAATGGCTATCGGATACATGCGGACTCCTATATCCCACTCGGCTCGTACAACGGCGTTTTCACAAACCTTAATAGCAAAGATTTTGGTTTCTCCGTCTTGGCCTGCCTTTTTAAACAGCTTTGTAAGCAAGGTCGCCTTGCCGTCACCCTCGTCCTTGATTCTTTCAAGCTGAGTGCTGCTCATACCAAATCTTTTACCCTCAAAAACTATATCCTCCACCTTTTTCCTCTCGGCTAAAATGATGTAGGGTTGTTTTTGCAGTTCAAGGCAGCCTGGGTCTGCAAAATAGATGTTCTCTATCCCGATGTTTTCGCAAACAATGTCGCCAAGAATTGGCGTGCCTCCAATTTTATCGGCATAAAGACCTGTCTTTAAAAAGGGGTCAAAATAGGTGTAAATTACACCGCTTCCCGTTATGTATGCCTGTCGTAACGCCTTGTCAAGCTTCTTATCAAGCTCAACCCTTGCAGCCGTAACCTCGCGGTATGAATTAAGCGCAGAAATAACCATTCCCATCTCGTTATCACAATTTACAGGAGAATAAATTACCGAGGAATTCTTAGCAAACTCAGCTTTAAGCTTTTTGAGCTTTTCTCTGTCTGCGCGTGTATCGGTCAAGCCCTCTGCGGAATAATTTATTGAAATATTGGCAGCTGCAAGGTGGGACATTTTAAAATTCCCGATACGCTTTATTACATTGTGGCGTACTAGCGGACGCTCTGTTCCACATCCGGCTCCGTTCCACTGGTCTCCCGCATAAAACCGTTCATTTATTCGGCTTTGCTCATAAAGACCAAGTCTTCCTATCGATTTTTTGTAACTTATGCCCTCTCGGTACTGACCGAATATATTTTCGGGACTGTTATTCAAATTTAGCCCTCCTTAATTCAAATTCCGGCTCCGGATAAACCGGAGCCTTTTTTGCCTTTTTTATAAAACCACTACTGTGAGAACGTCGCCACGAACAGTAGTTACGTTTTCTAATGTCTTCTTACAATAGAAGTAATATGTGCCCTTAGGTAGTTCCTTTGTAACGTAACAGTAATCGCCTGATTCGGGCATCTTGCGGGCTCCGCGTCCGTATTTGTCATCACACTGATACCACACGGTTTTGATGTTGCCAGGTGCATCCATGTTTGCATAAGAAGTTAAAACTAAATCCTCACTTCCGGCTTCTCCTTGTACATCTGTTCCGGTATATATATCTAAAATTTTAGGGGATTCCCATACCCAAATAGCATCTGCGGCAGATTCCTTTACAAATACATCATAGTATATTCTGTAATCAAACTTATAGGCATCCGCAGTTGAATTCTGTTCAGGTGTAAACACACGCATTTTCTCGGTCTTTTTCACAAGATGTGCGGCGTTCTTCGGCAGAGCCATCATATATATTTGATTGCTGTTTGAGATAAGACGGAAGCCGTCCTCCTCGAAGGAATATAGGTTTCTCATGCGCTCACTAACAACGGGAATGATTGCTACGTCATTAATGCTCTTGACTTTAAGATTCACTTCTCCCTGTTTGAAGTCAGATACGGTAATTGCACGTGTGAACTCATCAGAGGAACAAAGTGCGGCGTAAACCATCGAATCAACAAAGCAAACTATTTCCTCATCATAGCCGGCTACGCTTTGAACCTGATTTATAAGGTCAACAAATGCGGAATAGGGGGCATCCAGACTGGCGTTGACAAGCTTGTTGCCCCTTTTTTCAGCTGTCTGTGCAAGCTTTGAAATAACATAAGCATCACATTCAGGAACAACCTTTGTGCGAACATACTCGCCCAAAATCTTGCCCGCAAGAGAGGCTATTCCTGCCTCATCCATATCCTCGCGGTCAATGGAAAGTGAACGGGCTCTGTCCATTGTCATTGTGTAAGCGTTGTGGGCAACACTTACTGCACCGTCTGCAAAGCCTGTGCTTCGGTCATAGTTTGAAAGACCGTCAAAGCTAACATCGGGTATCATAACCGTTTTTGCGCCCACAAACTTGGTGCGAAGCGCATTGTCCGCCAAAAATCCGGTAACACTTTTTGCTGTAAATACTCTGTCGAGTTCGCCGGAATAATTTTCGGCGGTTGAAATTAAATTTTCTGACATATTTTTTTACCTCATTTTTATTATTTTTTATCTGCCCCAGAGGCCTTTAATAAATTCGGCATCAAAGGCGTTTTGTCGGTTGTTTTCCGACAGTGAGCCGGTAGAAGCCCCTGCCGAGAAAAGCTGTCTTTGCTTTTCTTCATCGGCTGCGCGGCGAAGACGGTGCTCGTGCAGTAGATACTCAAATAACAGTCCTGTTCCCTTCATTTCTGCGGCTGTTTTTACCTCGCACGGCACCTGCTCCTCATCGCATATTTCGGGAAATTCGGCTTTAAGTAAGCTTAGCTCATCGGTTTTGGCTTCTTCTTTAAGCTGTAAAACACGGTCAACCAGCTCACGCTCTTCAAGACCTTGATTTAAAAGCTTTTCAATCTGCTCGTTTTTCTCATTGCCTTCCAGCATAAGAAGATAGTCCGATACCGATTTGCCGCTGTTTTTGGACAGCGCTTTTAGTCGCTCGTAATCTGCTGACACAAGGTCATACTTCATTCCCTTTTGAGCAAAGGCGACAGCGGTTTGTCGGTCAAGCTTGGTTATTTCCTTATTAAACTTAACCTCCAAAAAATCTGTCTTGTCATTTACGGGGTTGTCGGCATTTGGTATGGTTGCCTCATCACCTGACTTAATTTCTTCCAATACAGACTCAGGTAGGTCTGCATCGTTAATAATTACTTTTTCCTCCATAAAATTTTCCTTTCTTTTTTATATGAAACGGCTTTAAGCCGACTCACTCTTGCTTAGTTCCGTCATAATTGAAAAAATTTTTAAGCTCCTTTGTGTATGTAGAGTCCGCTGCTTTTTTAGGCTTAATTTGTTCTATTTCCTCCTTTGCGAAAAGAAAGACAAGAAGCCCTGAAACAAAGCCCACGCAAAGACAAATTATTGCCGCTAGGATAATCAAAAACACCATCATGTTCCCACACCCCCTTATAAATAGCTTTTTATTTCGGCAGATTTGCCTGCCTTATTTACATCGTAAAAGGCATACCTTAACGCATCCATCAAATGATTGTTTTTGTCCTCGGGGATATTTTTTTCTCCCTTTTGCCAGCAGTATGAGTAAAGCTCCGATATAGTGTTTTTACAAGACGGATTAACAAAAATTTTGTATTCGCTTATGTTCATAATCCCGTTTATAACGCTGTCCTTACCCTTTACCGACGGTAAAATCCGCCTTAGCCCCAGCCTTTTT
Organism: Clostridia bacterium; assembly: GCA_017533175.1. GTDB lineage: Bacteria > Bacillota > Clostridia > Oscillospirales > Acutalibacteraceae > SFWF01. Next base: position 8,113 of record JAFXIJ010000006.1, on the reverse strand, counting down.
AGGTCATCGTTGGATTTTGGCTCTGCCGAGTCGGCGCGTATTCTCTCCTTTGCATAGCCTTTTGCCGTTATGGCGGCGGCTATGTCACAGTTAAGCATTTTTCTTGCGTATATCTCATCAAATACGTAGATAAGCTTTTCCTTTTTGTTGACCTTTATTGCAATAAAGGCGGTGGGGTCGGTGGTGTAGCCATAGTCCAGTCCGAAAAACGCCTCCCATTCATCGCTTTTAGTATTGGGAATTCCTACCGTCCAGTTTTCATATATAAGTCCCTCTGCAATTCCCCATTCGCCAAGTCCTGCAACGGCATATCTTCTTGGATGCTCTACTTTAAGCCTTTCGAAAACCGCCCTGTCTGTTTCATCCAAAAACTCATTTATTAAATAGTTTGTTGAAAAGGTGTCGGTATCCTCGGACACCTTATCAAAGAAACGGGCTTTAAGCCAATGCTTTTCACTCCACGGGTTAAAGGTGAGTGTTGTCTGCTTAAAAATCGGTTCTGTTACGGCACCTCTCGGGACAGACAAATCGAGCTTTTCAAAATCCTCTAAGCTTTCTATCTCAAATGCCTCTTCAACCCAAACCCAACAAAGATATCCGCTTTCTACCGTTGTGGATGCAAGCTTCAAAACATCATCAAAGCCTCGAAAAAGTATCTTTTGTCCTGTCGGAATGTAGGTCATTTCAAGCGGGGATACTGTATTTTTAAAGAGCTTTGAAACTCCCAGCCGCTCCTGAGCCCATTTAAGCTGTGCAAAGGTTGAGTCTCTGTGGGTATTCATAACGGCACGAACAACTAACAGATTGCTTTTTGGATATTTCATCAGTCGCCATATAAAATTCAGTGCCGCCACAGAGCTTTTTTTGCTGCCCTTTCCGCCTTTTAGCACCCGATAACGCTTTTTACTGTTCCAAAAGTCATCATAGCCCTGACCGACTACTGTGCTAAGTCTGTTTTGTGATGTCATCGAGCAGTATCACCCTTTCAGTTGTTTCCTTGTTTTCGCCCATAACATTTATAATTTCCTTCAAGGAGGAAAGGTCTCCCGATGTTGCCTTTTTATAAAGAGCCGCCGCCAACACGGTCATTCGTGTAGGATTTTTAATAGTAATGCCGAGTTCTTTAAGATTTTCTGCTTCTTGATTTGAGGCAGATAAGCAAAGCAGTCTGCCAAGCTCTTCCTTAAAGCTCTTATCCTTCTTCATCTTTCCTCCCCGTTTCTCTTTGGTTGACGGACACAGTATAAACAAAAAAATGCCCGTCTGCCACGACATATCTGGCAAAAAACGGACATAAATTTTAGATTACGGACATTTAAAAGAAATTAAGGACATAAAAGGACATAAAAGGACATAAAAAAAACGATGGGTGCGACCCATCGTTTTATATTTTTTATTGATAAACTTTGCAAACATCTACCCACTCGATAAAATTTGAGTACTGCTTTAATCTTTCAAGGCTCAGCTCCACAGCACTGTTGCTGCTTCCGCAAGCGGGGAAAACCGTCTCAAAGCGTTTTAATGATATATCAAGGTAAACCTTTGCTTTTTCAACCGACAACAGTTCTCCTTAATCTTGACACCTTATTCCATCTCGGCTGTTGTTGCAGCCTCAAATACGGCAACAGTTTCCTCATCGGGCTTTTTATCTATAAGAGTTGCAACAAATGCACAGATAAAGCCTGCTACAAAGCCGGGTAAAAGCTCATATATGCCTGTTGATGCAGAAAGTCCTCCTGCAAGCCATGCGACATCTGCTACCGCACCGCCGACTACGCCTGCAATCGCTCCCTTATAGGTAAAGCGTTTCCAGAAGAGTGACAAGATTACCACCGGTCCGAATGCCGAGCCGAAGCCTGCCCAAGCATTTTCAACCAAAGTCATAATTGCCTGTGCTCCCTCTGCCTTACTGCTTGCAATAAAGTAAGCAACCACCGAAACTAAAAGCACGATGGCTCTACCCACCCAAAGAACCTCCTTTTTGTCTGCCTGCTTCCTTATAAACGGTTTGTAGATATCACTTGTAAAGGAGGATGAGGCTACTAGGAGCTGACTGTCTGCGGTTGACATTGACGCCGCAACAATAGCAGACATAAGCAGTCCTGCTACAAAGCCAGGGAAATATCTTCTTGCAAAGGCTATAAACACCATATCCTGTGTTTGTGACATAATAAGCTCTTCGCCCATTATCATTCTTCCTAAAATTGACATAACAACTACTGCGCCGAGGGCTAAAACCACCCAGACAATAGCAATCACTGCCGCACGGTTTATATCCTTTGCCTTGCGTATAGACATAAAGCGTACTAGTATGTGGGGCATTCCAAAATAGCCGAGTCCCCAAGCAAGACCTGATACTATATCACGCCAGTCGGAGTTAAAAAGACCTGTTCCAAAGCTGTATTCTTTGCCAGCATTGTCAACAATGGTCTGTGAAAGAGCAAAAGTATCTGCCTCTCCGAGCGATACAGCAATTATCGGAACGATAAGTAATGCCACAAGCATTAATAGACCCTGGAAAAAGTCGGTCCAGCAAACCGCCTTAAAGCCGCCAAGGAAGGTATATATAAGAATGATTGCCGCAAAAATAAGCATTGCTGTCGAAGTGTCGAGCGAGGGGAAAATTCTTACAAAAACCTTTGTTCCCGCAACGAAGCCCGAAGCAACATAAACTGTAAAGCAAACAAGGAAAATCACAGCAGAAATAAGCTGTAATGCACGCTTGCCCGAGCCAAAGCGATTGCTTAAATATTGGGGCAATGTAATCGAATCCTTTGCCGCCTGCGAAAAACGGCGCAATCTTTTTGCAACAAATATCCAGTTGGCCGCTGTTCCGAGGGCAAGACCTATTCCTATCCAAACCTCGCCAAAGCCAAAGGCTAAAATACTTCCGGGAAGTCCCATAAGCAGCCACGCACTCATATCCGATGCCTGAGCCGATAAGGCTGTAACCCAAGGACCCATTCCGCGTCCGCCTAAGAAATATTCCTTCTCTCCCCCGTTTTTAGACTTGAAAAAGAAAAATACTCCTATGCAGAGAACCACAATAAAATAGAGCACAAAAGCTAAAACCTCTGCGTTCATTTTTGTCCCTCCTTAAATTATTAGTGGATTGCAGTTCCTGTCGGAACAGAATCATCTACAAAAATCACCTTGCATCCGCACTCTTCTGCCGATGCTGCGATTAACATTCCGTTCGACTGAACGCCCGAGAATTTAGCAGGTTTAAGATTTGCTATAACAATTATCTTTTTGCCCACAAGTTGTTCGGGTGTGTAGTCGTTTTTAATTGAAGAAACAATTACTCTGCCTTCAAGCCCGTCATCCGATGTGAGTTTAAGACAAGAATGAGATTTCTTAATTTCTTCCGCTTTAAGAATTTTGCAGACACGCATATCCACCTTATCAAACTCATCAATAGTGATTTGGTCTTTAATGGGGTCAACGGCTTTCTCTTCTGCGACAATTTCTGCTTCCTTTGCGGCAGCATCGGCAGCCTTTTCCTCCTCTGTCCTAGGGTAAGAAAAGTCAAGAAGCTTTACATATCTATCCTTGTCAACGGCAAAGAGGAAAAGATAGAGACGGGGACCCTGCTCCTTATCTATAAGGAGTTTATACACATTCTTAAAGAACTTGCCTTGTATGGCTTTAAGCTGCTTTGCATCCATATCCTCACCGTAAATTCGTTTCGGAATAGCATAAAGCTCGGTATTGAGGTCATCCAGATTGTATCCGCCCTCAGAAATGTATTCAAAGAGCATCTTTATAGCAAGCTTTTCATTCTCATCAAGCTCATCATAAACCTCGAAATTGCGTGTTTCGCGCAGGCGGTTAACACTTTCGGGCGAGCATTGTTCGAGCCAGAACCTAGCCCTTTCAAGTCTTTCCTTAAACTCTTCGTACTTATACGGTGTTCCTATCTTTTCAAATACAGTTTCAAGCATAGGAATATTGAAATCTACAATAGAACCCAAGGATACAAGAAGCTGCATCGGCACGGTTTCACAGCTTCTGCCCTCTATAAGAGCTCCCTCCATAATAGAGGCAATATGCTCATCTGCCCTGCCCTCTTTATATGCAGACATCATGCGGTCAAACTCAAAATACTGGCGAAGAATTTCATCATCAAAGCAGAAATTAAACGCCTTATTAGGCTCGGTCTTTGAATATAGCCATAAAATTATTTCAGGGTCATAAAGTTTAAGCAGAGTGTCGGGGGTAAGATTAAGTCCGCTTGAACCCGACATTTTGCCCGTTGTTCCCTTTATTCCTATGAACTCATAGCCTTGGAAAAGCGGAGCTGTGTAGCCGAAAATCTTTTCAGCTATAATACGGCTTGTCTGATAGGAGCCTGTCGGCGAAGCGTGGTCCTTTCCGCCCGGTTCAAAATCAACGCCCTCTACCTTCCAGCGCATAGGCCAGTCTATCTTCCATGCAAGCTTGCAATCAAAGTCATGCATAAAATCAAACTGTCCTTGGTGTCCGCACTCGCAACTATACTCTGCATTAATACAGTCGGAGGAAAGCCTGGTTATTTTTGTTGTGTCCTTGCCGCATTTAGCGCAGTAAATTCCCACAGGATAATAGTTTTTCCTCTCATCCTCGGTTGCCTCTTGGGTGCGGAAAGAGTCCAAAATCTCAAAAATTTCCTCACGGTGTTTAAGAGCGTGGATTATATATTCAGCATATCTGCCGCTTCTGTACTGTTCTGCCTGATAGCGATAGTCCATATCTATACCAAACCGCTTGATTGAAGCCTCAAATTCATTTTGGAAATGCTTTGCATAAGACTCACAGCAGCCAAACGGGTCAGGAGCATCAACATAAGGTCTTCCTATATACTGCTCAAAGCCCTCTTTTACCTTAGCAACATTTACAGGCACCTTGCGCAGACGGTCAAACTCATCCCACGAAAAAAGCAGTTTTGCTTTCCTTCCCTTTTTTCTTAATGCCTTTACCACAAAATAGCTTGTTGCTATATCACGGAAATTACCGATATGAATAGAACCCGAGGGGCTGATGCCTGCGGCGCAAACATACTCCTCCTTATCGGGATTTCGGTCAATTATTCTCTGTGCTATTTCTTCTGACCAATGCATCCTGAACACTCTCCAATTTAAAAAAGTAAATTATACATATTTATCCAATATAATTATTCATTATATATTATAGCTAATTTTAAGTCAATATTTTTTAGTTTTCTCTGCTTTTTAAGGCTTTGAGTGGAGTTGCCAAGCCAAAGCATTTAATAAAATTTTATTTTAAATCATTGACAAATACATCGTTAGACGTTATTATAAAAGTGTATCATATAAGACACTTTTGGGGGTGGTGGAGTGTTAAATCAGCATGATGCCAATATTCTTAAAGGCTGCTTTCTTTTTGACAACAACGAATGTAACAGTAAGTCTTTATCCGACTTTTTAGCCTCGGATTACTGTCATGTAAAAGAGTTTTCAAAGGGCGATATTATCTTCGGTGCTGACAGTTCGACTGATAAGCTTGGCATTCTGCTTTTTGGAAAAGCGACAGCACTTTGCTCTAACGACGACAAAAGCTCGCTTAAAGTTTTTTGCGAAGGAGAGCTTTTTGGTGCGGCAAGCGTTTTCTGTGAAGGTAGCAACTCCTCTTTTGCAAAAATAAAGGCGGTAACTACCTGCCGCGTGTTTTTCATAACTCGCGAGGGCGTTGAAAGGCTTATATGCAGCCAACCTGCTGTTGCCGTGAAGTACATACGCTTTCTTTGTGAGAGAGTAGAGTTTTTAAACCGCCGTATTTCAACCTTTACCTCAAATCAGGCAATAAATCGGCTTTGTAAATACATTCTTGACAACTCAAAACAGGGCGTCTTGGCCGATGTTAATTTTGCCGCACTTGCAAGAACTCTTGATATAAGCCGCGCAAGTCTCTATCGTGCCCGAAAGGAGCTTGAAATATCGGGAGCGGTGCTGATAGGTTCAAAGAGTATAACAGTGCTTGATGAAAACCTTTTAACCGCCTTTCCAAACTGTTAAAAAAGAATGTATATGAAAGGATAAATTAATATGAAAAAAATTGTTTCACTTATTTTGACACTGGTTTTAATTCTTGGAGTGCTGACCGCTTGCTCGGATAGCAAGTCCTCAAATTCAAGCTTGGAATCTGAGCCCGTAGAGGTTCGCATTCTGGCTCTTAAAGGACCTACGGGTATCGGTATGGCAAAAATGATGGACGACTCCTCTAAAAGTGAGGACTCTAAGTATACCTTTACGATAGCAGGTCAACCGACCGAGGCGGTGTCTGCCGTTGCAGGCGGAAAGGTTGATATCGCTGCTGTCCCGACAAATCTTGCTGCCACACTTTACCAGAGAACCGAAAAGGGCGTAAAAATGCTTGCTGTCAACACCCTAGGCTCACTATACGTTCTTGAAAACGGCAACACAATAAACTCAATAAAAGACCTTCGCGGAAAGACAATATACGCTACGGGACAGGGTGCAAACCCCGAATATGTGCTAAACTTTTTGCTTAGCAAAAACGGACTTACGCCAGGAAAAGATGTAACGGTTGAATTTAAGTCCGAGCACTCTGAGCTTGCCGCTTTAATGGCGGCGGGAGAGTGTGTTTTGGGTATGCTCCCCGAGCCTAATGTTTCCTCTGCCATGGCACAAAATTCAGAGCTTAGAATAGCTCTTAATCTTAACGATGAGTGGAACAAGGTCTCCGACAGCGACAGCCGACTTGCAATGGGCTGTGTTATCGTGAACGAAAGCTTTTTAAAGGAGCATCCCGCAGAGGTTGAGAGCTTTATGAACGAACTTGAAAGCTCAATCAAATATGCGTCAGAAAATCCAAAAGATGCAGGCACTTTGTGTGAAACCTACGGTATCGTACCCAAGGCGGCTCTTGCAACCAAAGCTATTCCCAACTGCAACCTTGCATTTTTAAAGGGCGAACAGATGAAAAAAGCTATCGAGGGCTATTTAAACCTCTTGTTCTCCTCAAATCCTGCCTCAGTAGGAGGGTCTATTCCTGATGAAAACTTCTATTTTATCAAATAAACTTTTAAAAGGACTTCTTGTTCTTGCCTTTTGGACAGCTGTTTGGTATATTGCCGCCGCCCTGATAGATAAGGAAATATTTTTACCATATCCTCATATCGTGGTAAAGCGATTTGCTGTTCTTTTAGTAAAGCCCTTTTTCTTAAAGGCGGTCGCCATATCGCTTGTTCGCATATTGGCAGGCTTCTGTCTTGGTGTGGCTCTCGGCTTTGGTCTTGCCTTTTTTACCCACTACTCTTCCGCCGCAAAGTCAATAGTATCCCCTACTATTCGTGTGATAAGAGCTACACCTGTGGTTTCCTTTATTCTGCTTGCGTATCTTTGGCTTAACAACGATTCTATACCTGTGTTTATAGCAGTTTTAATGGTCGCTCCGATAATCTGGCAAAACCTTTCTGCCGGACTTTCAAACCTTGATGGCGGCCTTTTGGAGATGGCAAAAATCTTTAAGCTCTCCCCTGCAAAAATATTTAGAAGAATTATTTTGCCTCAGCTAAAACCTCATTTTTATTCGGGCTGTATGACCTCTCTGGGCCTTGCCTGGAAATCCGGTATTGCCGCCGAGGTGATAAGCTATCCCAAAACCGCAATCGGCAGAGAAATGAACGAGGCGAGAATGCTGCTTGAAACGGCCGATGTTTTGGTCTTCACGGTAACTGTTATTATTCTAAGCTTGGTTTTTGAGGGTGTGTTTAAGCTGATTTTTGAAAGAAGCGCAAGCACAAAGACTATAAAACGTCCTTTTTTAAAAAAGGAGGGTAAAGCAAAATGATTACGCTTAAAAATATATCGGTTTCTTTTGACGAAAGGCTAGTTTTGGATAAATTTTCCTTTGCCTTCCCAAAAAAAGGCGTTGTGCTTATAACCGGATCGTCGGGGATCGGAAAAACCACGCTTACGCGTGTTATTTTGGGGCTTACTACGCCAAACAGCGGTGAGGTGGACACAGGCGGCGCCGAAATATCGGTGGTATTTCAAGAGGACCGTCTTGTACCGAGCCTTACTGCTCTGAAAAATGTTGAGCTTGTATCAAACAGAGCTTCTGCAAAAGAGCGGCTTTCGCAAATGGGGCT
>JAFXIJ010000001.1 GCA_017533175.1 Clostridia bacterium | reverse complement strand
TTAAGGATGTTTTTCCTTAAAAAGCAAACCTTTTGGCACAATAATGCGTCAAACCCCACCAATATGCGTCAGCATTATTGGTGGGGTTTTCCTTTTCTTGCACACAAAATTTTCACTTTTAAGGCGCTACGCGGTTTCGTATGGCAGCAAAATTCTTTGTATTGAAGCCAAAAACGCAGCAAGGCTGGCGCCTTGTGAGGATTTGGGCAATAATACAGAGGGTTTTGCCCCGAGAAACAAAAATATCCTTATCGGTACGTGGCTTTCCAGAGGAGTTTTAAATTATTTTAGCTTGTTCTTCATATACTTTTTAATAGCGGCAAAGGATTTATCGCTGATTATGTGCTCAATCCTACAAGCATCCTCGGCAGCGGTTTGTTCATCAACACCAAGCAAGGTTAAAGCACGGCTTAAAATTGTATGTCTCTCATAAATCTTTTTTGCAAGTGATGAGCCCTTCTCGGTAAGAGAAATAAAACCGTTTTCATCCAGCTTAATAAGACCATCAGCTTTAAGCAAGCCTACGCCACGGCTTACACTTGGCTTTGAAAAGCCCATGTGCTCTGCAACATCAACAGAACGCACTGCTGATTTTGTTTTGCATAGGACATAGATTGATTCAAGATACATCTCGCCTGATGGTTTCAACGACATAAAATCACCCTAAAATTAAAAATGATAGTACGATTATATTTAGGATAACATAATTTCTTTAAAAAAGCAATCTGTTTAAACAACAAGAAAAAGGGCTCTGAAACTGTAAAATTTTTACAAAAAAATATTGACAAATCAAGATTTACCGTATATAATAATTTAAGTTAGCAATGACTAACTATTTTAATCCCGTCCAGTTAGCAACAGCTAATTGATTTTATATATAAACTAAAAGCAAATGGTGAGAACTATGACCTTAAAAAATGCTGTTGAAGGAAAAGAATATATAATAAAGCAAATTAATATAGATGACCAAGAGCTGAATGCATTTTTGTTCTCTCTTGGATGTTACAGCGGAGAAACTATTACAGTAATTGCACATCGTAAAGGCGGTTGCACTGTTTCTATCAAAGATGCCCGATATAATATTGATACTCAGTTGGCAGAAGCCATCATTATATAACATAGAAAATAAGCTACGGCTTATTTTTTAGCTCAATAGTTAGCGGTGGTTAACTGATATTTGTAACTATATCCGAAAGGACCTATATAAAGTTAAGGAGCAGGAGGAAAAGCCCAATGAGAATTGCTTTAACAGGCAACCCAAACTCAGGTAAGACCACAATGTATAATGCTCTGACCGGCCGTAATGAAAAGGTTGGTAACTGGGCAGGGGTTACCGTAGATAAAAAAGAATACCCGATTAAAAAAGCGTATTCAGGTAGTAAGCAGATTACTGCCGTTGACCTTCCCGGCGCATACTCTATGTCGCCATTCACAAGCGAAGAAAGTATTACGAGCACTTTTGTTAAGAATGAAAATCCTGATGTCATTATCAACATCGTGGATGCGGATAATTTAAGCCGTAGTCTTTTCTTTACCACTCAGCTTTTAGAGCTTGGGATACCCGTTGTTGTTGCTCTTAATAAGAGTGACATCGGCAAGAAGAAAGGCAACAAGATTGACGCTGATGCTCTATCACGAAAGCTTGGCTGTCCCGTTATAAAAACTGTTTCTACTTCGGCAGACGGCTTGAAGGCTCTTATTGAAGCTGCTGTCGCACAGGTAGGTAAAGAGCAGAGAGCACCTTACATACAGGGAAATATTGACATCACCTACAAGGCAGCGGTTGAAGCCGCTGATCGCAAACGCTTTGAATTTGTCAATAAAATTGTAAAAGAAGTTGAGACCCGTAAGGTTCTCACCAAGGACAAAAACATCGACGACAAGATTGATGCCGTTCTTACAAACAAATGGCTTGGCATTCCGATTTTTGCCGCTGTTATGTTTCTCGTGTTCTATATTTCTCAAAGTACACTCGGCACTTGGATTGCCGAAGGTTATGAGTTTAAAAACGGCACTGTGATTCCCGGTCTTGTAACTCTTCTTGAAATGTTTCAGGGTTTTATAGGCGGACTTCTTGAAAATGCCGACCCACTGATTTCTGCAATCCTTGTTGACGGTGTTATCGGTGGCGTCGTTGCCGTTGTTGGCTTTTTGCCTCTCGTTATGGTAATGTATTTCCTTATTGCTCTCTTAGAGGACCTAGGATATATGTCACGCGCGGCAGTTGTGCTTGATCCTATTTTCAAAAGGGTCGGTCTTTCCGGCAAGTCGGTTATTCCTTTCGTAATCACCGTGGGCTGTGCTGTTCCCGGTATTATGGCAAGCCGTACCATCCGCAACGAGCGTGAGCGCAGAGCAACTGCTATGCTTGCTCCCTTCATGCCTTGCGGTGCTAAGATCCCTGTTATCTCGCTGTTCGCAGGTGCGTTCTTTGAGAATGCCTGGTGGGTTAGTGCGTTGATGTATTTTGCAGGTATTGCTCTTATTTTCCTTGGTGCATTGCTTATCAATGCAATTACCGGTTATAAAGCAAGAAAATCCTTCTTTATCATAGAGCTTCCTGAATATAAGGTTCCTTCTCTGTGGGGAGCATTTAAGTCTATGTGCTCTCGTGGTTGGGCATATATCGTAAAGGCCGCCACTATCATCCTCCTCTGCAATATGGTAGTACAGCTTATGCAAACATTTACTTGGAGCTTTACAGTAGCCGAAAGCGCAGATTCCTCCATTCTTGCTTCTATTGCTTCTCCATTTGCATACTTGCTCGTTCCGATTGTCGGTGTTCTCTCTTGGCAACTGGCGGCAGCAGCTATAACAGGATTTATTGCTAAGGAAAATGTTGTAGGCACCCTTGCAGTTTGCTTTGTCGGTCTTGAAAATCTTATCGACACCGAAGAACTCGCCCTTATGGAAGGCGCGGGCACAGAGGTTGCAGGCATTATGGCAATTACAAAGGTTGCGGCTCTTGCATATCTGATGTTCAACCTTTATACTCCTCCTTGCTTTGCGGCAATCGGTGCTATGAATGCCGAAATGAAGAGCACCAAATGGCTTTTAGGAGGAATTGGCTTACAGCTTTGCGTGGGATATACAGTCTCATATTTTGTATATACAATAGGTACGATTATTGTAAGTCCCGCGTCGTTAAACATCACAGCCGCAATAGCAGGACTCACAGCCATTATGATAATGGCATTCGTTATTAGTGTTTTAATCGGAAGTACCGATGCAAAAATAAAACAAAAAAGGGAAAGAGCTACTCTTTAAATAGTATTAAGATATGGAAAATATAATTATTATCATAGTTTTAGCTGCCATAATTTTTGGCGTTATAAGATATTTATACAAGGCAAAAAAGAAAGGACAGACCTGTATAGGTTGCCCTTATGCAAAGGAATGTAAAAAGTCATCTGATGGGTGTGACATTAAAGTAAAATAAATTTTTCAAAGGGGTGTAATTATGGTAAAGCACATAATTATTTGGAAGCTTTTAGAGGAATATAACAACGACAAAATAAAAAGCGGAATCAAGCAGTCACTTGAAGCCTTACAGGGCAATATTGAGGGCTTGCTTGAAATAACGGTGGAAACAGAAGGACTTAAATCATCCAACTCGGATGTTATGCTTTACTCGGTTTTTGAAAGTGAGGTAGCGCTTAAAAAATATGCAACACATCCAAAGCATGTATATGTGGCAGACAACTTTGTAAGACCTTATGTTAAAGAACGTAGTTGTTTTGACTTTTTGACTGTTGACAGATAAATAAAATGTAAAACAAAACGGTTTTTATTATGCTTTTTGCAAATAATAGTAAAAACCGTTTTTTTTGAGAGGCAATAATGAAACTTTTTAGAAACAAGTATTTAATTGACAGCTTTGTAATAGGCGCGGCATTGTTTTCAATGTTTTTCGGCGCTGGAAATATGATTTTCCCGCCATATTTGGGATTAAAGGCGGGAAAGGAGTGGCTTTTAGGCTTTTTAAGCTATTATGCGGCAGACATAGGTCTTGCGCTGATGGCGATTTTTGCGCAAATAAAAAACAGAGGTTATAGCAAACTGTTAAGACCGCTTGGTAATAGAATGAGCAATATTTTTATATTTGCTGTTATTCTGTGTATAGGTCCGATTATAAGTATTCCGAGAACTGCCGCAACCACCTATGAATTATCGGTATTAAGCCTTGCACCGAACTTTAATATGTCCCTATTTTATATAATCTTTTTTCTTGCTATTTTATTGCTTTGCATAAGAAAATCAGCGGTAGTTGATATTATAGGAAAAATACTGACACCTGTACTTTTCATAGGACTTCTTTTTTTAATAATAAGAGGAATAATCAATCCGCTCGGCTCGATTGAACTGCCTTCAAGAAGTCAGAGTATTATCGGCGACGGAATTGAAGCGGGATATCAGTCAATGGACTTTTTAGCTGCAATCATTTTCGGAGTTTTCATCCTAAACAGCGCCGAGGAAAAGGGTCACACAACTCAAAAGTCACAAGCAAGGGTGGCTGTCGGTTCAAGCGTTGTTGCCGGAACGGGACTTTTGATTATCTATCTGGGACTCACGTATCTCGGAGCTACCGTTTCATCTCTTTACAATATGCACATTTCTCGTACCGAGCTTTTAATCGGCATAATAAACGGTCTCTTGCCTGGGAAAATAGGCACTATCTTCTTTTCGATAATAGCAGCACTTGCTTGCATATCCACGGCAATAGCAATTACAAGCTCGGCGGCGGAATATTTCAGCAAAATAACAAAGAACAAAGTACGTTATGAAATTTTTATAGTTGCAATTTGCATTTTCGGCGCCTTGATTTCAAGCTTGGGTGTGGAGCAGCTCATAAGTCTTGCGTCACCGCTTTTAAGCGTAATTTACCCTCCTATATTAGTTGTGGTGGTTTTGAGTTTTATATCGTCACGCATAAATATATGGTGTATAAGATTTGCAGCATACACAGCTCTTTTGGTTGGCATTCTCGAAATTTCCTATCTTTTTTCGATAAATATCAGCTTTTTGGAGGCATTGCCATTCTATTCACTTGGTTTTGGTTGGCTTTTGCCCTCTATAATAGCGGGCCTGACAGGTCAAATTCTGGGTAAATTTTTGTCAAATAAGGAAAGAATTTGAAAAAATTTCCATTGAAACAAGGTTATTTGTATGCTAATATAATATGTGGTGATTTTTTTGAGACGCAGGCAAAAAATTATAATGATATCAATAATTTCTGCACTTTTTGCAGTTATAGCTTTGTGTTTAACAGGCTTCCTCCTTACCTTTGAGGTGGAGGTTAGCTTAAACGGCGCTAAAACTGTCAGCACAGAGGTTTTTTCAGAGTTTGATGACCAAGGTGCGAAGGCATATATATCCTTATCTGCACTCGGAATTAAAACAGAAATTAAAACGGTTATGACCGACAATATAGACAACCAAAAGCTTGGCACATATAAAAAAGAATATAAAGCATCCTTTTTAGGAAAGAAAGCAACGGTAAGTCGAGATGTCAAAGTAATTGATATTTTGCCTCCTGAAATAGTTGCAGAGCAAGAGACTATAAAGATTGATTTTAAAGAAAATCCTGATATTGATATATATAATATGCCTATAAAATATACTGCAACCGACCTATACGACGGTGACCTTACCAATAAGGTTGTAAAGACCTATGAAAAGGATGGCTGTCTGCTTGCAGTTTCTGACTCGTCGGGTAATGCCACATCCTTAAAGGTAATGTTTGATTATGTCGACAAGCAGGCACCGAAAATCACCTTGGAAAATAATAACACATTATATCTTCCCGTAGGTGAGAAGTACTCGGAAATTACATACACCGCAATAGATGAAGTTGACGGTGATGTCACTAATAAGGTTGTTGTGTCTGGGTCTCCCGACACCTCAAAGGCGGGCAAATATACCGTTAAATATTCAGTGACCGATTCGTCAAACAATACGGGGTATGCCCAGCGAAAGGTAGTTGTATATAAAAAAACCGATAAAAAAGAAGACACAACTGTTTCACCAATCACAAAAACGGTGTATTTGACCTTTGATGATGGCCCCGGAAAATATACCGAGCAGCTTTTGGAAATTCTTAAAGGCTATGATGTTAAGGCAACCTTTTTTGTCACTGACCAGTTTCCAAAATACAGAGATTTAATAGGCAAGGCTTATGCTGACGGACATAGCATAGGCGCACATACCTTTTCACATAGATTCGATAATATTTATAGAAGCATAGAAAATTATTTAAAGGATTTTGAAAAGATACAAGCAATCATTAAGGAACAAACAGGTCAAGAATCTAAAATATTCAGATTTCCGGGAGGAAGCTCAAACAGTGTAAGTCAAAAATACTCCACAGGAATAATGAAGGCGCTTGTAAACGAAATGAACCAACGAGGATATACATATTTTGACTGGAATTATGATTGCGGAGACACCTCAGGATACAAGAAAAAACAAATTGTTAACTCCGTTTTGAAGCATATTAAAACAAGACTTAAAACAGAAAATTATACAATAATTTTATTGCATGACATAAAGGCCGAAACCATAAAAGCTGTACCTGAAATTATTGAGTATTGTCTTGAACAAGGATACACGCTTGCTGGACTTGATGAAACCTCTCCTAACCGACAGTTTGATGTTAAAAATTAATCCGCATGACTTATAAAAATATTGGATACAATATATTGACAGCCAATAGAGAATGTGGTATAATTTCTTGAAAGGTAAAAAAGAAAGGAAACGGTTATGGACTGCATACTGAAAGGTGCAAAGGTTTATTTAGACGGCTCGTTTAAAAGAGCAGATTTAGTTATTTCAGACGGCATAGTTTCCTTTATCGGCAATAATCCTATTAACCAAGGTGTTACTGTTTATAATTTTCATAACTGTGTTATTTTTCCCGGTTTTACGGATGTGCATGTGCATCTCCGTGAGCCGGGTTTTTCTTATAAAGAAACAATTGCAAGCGGCACTGCCGCGGCAGCTCGGGGCGGCTATACAACAGTTTGCTCAATGCCTAACCTAAAACCTTGTCCCGATAATGTAAAGGCGTTAGAGGAACAACTTCACATTATTGGAAAAGATGCTGTTATAAATGTATATCCTTATGCCACTATAACAACGGGACAAAAGGGTGAACAGCTTTCTGATATAGATGAAATGAAGGAGCTTTGTGTCGGCTATTCAGATGACGGCAGGGGAGTGCAGAGCGAGGAGATTATGCTTGCGACCATGCGAAATGCTAAAAGCCTTGATAAAATAATTGCCGCGCATTGCGAGGACAATTCATTGCTTTCTGGCGGATATATACACGATGGCGAATATGCTAAGCTTCATTCACACAAGGGTATTTGTTCAAAAAGCGAATGGGGACCGATAAAGCGGGATATTGAGCTTGTAAAAAAGACAGGATGTAAATATCACGTCTGTCATATCTCGGCAAAGGAAAGTGTTGAACTTATTCGAAACGCAAAGCGAGAGGGTGTAAATATAACCTGTGAAACAGCCCCCCATTATCTGACAATGCACGATATGATGCTTAAAGAGGACGGGCGGTTCAAGATGAATCCGCCGATTCGTTCAAAGGAAGATATGCAGGCGCTTATAGAGGGCATACAGGACGGCACGATTGATATGATTGCAACCGACCATGCGCCACATTCGGCAGAGGAGAAATCTCGAGGACTTGAAAAGAGTTTAATGGGAGTTGTAGGTCTTGAAACAGCCTTTCCCATTTGCTATACAAAGCTTGTAAAAACGGGAATAATAACCCTTGAAAAGCTTATAGAGCTTTTAAACGTAAATGCGCGAAAACGGTTTTCAATAGGAGCAGAGATTAAGGTCGGCAATTTAGCTGAGCTTACGGTCTTTGACCTAAGTGAAGAATATACTATTAATTCAAATGAGTTTTTATCAAAGGGCAGAGCAACGCCTTTTGAAGCTGAAAAGGTTTTCGGAAAATGCAAGATGACGCTTGCAGGCGGAAAAATAGTTTATAAAGATATTTAATATATTCGGGGGAATAGAAAATGGCAAAGAGAACAGATATTAAAAAGGTATTAATTATAGGCTCAGGACCTATTGTTATCGGTCAGGCGGCAGAGTTTGACTATGCGGGAACACAGGCTTGCCTTGCTTTAAAAGAGGAGGGCTATGAGGTTGTACTTGTAAACTCAAACCCAGCTACCATTATGACTGATACTACGATAGCAGACAAGGTATATATGGAGCCGTTGACCCTTGAATATATTGCTAAAATTCTAAGATATGAGCGTCCTGATGCAATTGTTCCGGGAATAGGCGGACAAACAGGACTTAATATCGCAATGCAGCTTGAAAAGAAGGGAATTCTTAAAGAGTGCGGAGTTGAACTGCTTGGAACATCAAGTGAGAGTATCGAAAGAGCCGAGGACCGTGAGCTCTTTAAAGAACTTTGTATGTCGATTGGCGAGCCCACTATTCCTTCTGAAATAACTTATAGTATTGAAGAAGCAAAAGAAGCGGCTGAAAGAATCGGATATCCGGTAGTTTTGCGTCCGGCATTCACTCTCGGCGGTACAGGCGGCGGCTTTGCGAATAATCAAGAGGAACTCGAAGAAATCGGTCTTAATGCCTTCAAGCTTTCTCCGGTTCATCAGGTTCTTGTTGAAAAGAGCGTTAAGGGCTACAAGGAAATTGAGTTTGAGGTTATGCGCGACTCAAATGACCAAGCAATTACAATTTGCGGTATGGAAAATATCGACCCCGTCGGCGTTCACACAGGAGATTCAATTGTTGTAGCACCTATAATGACACTTAATGAGCACGACCTTAAAATGCTTAACGACAGTGCGATTAAGATAATTAAAGAGCTTAAAATTGAAGGCGGCTGTAATGTTCAGTTTGCACTTAATCCTAACAGCAGTGAGTACTTTTTAATAGAGGTTAATCCTCGTGTTTCTCGTTCATCAGCATTAGCATCTAAGGCAAGCGGATATCCGATTGCTCGTGTTACAGCAAAAATTGCGCTTGGAATGTCACTCGAAGATATTGCTATCGCAAATACGAATGCAGCTTTTGAACCAAGACTTGACTATGTAATTTCTAAGCTTCCTCGTTTCCCGTTCGATAAGTTTACAAGCGCCTCCAACAGCCTTGGAACACAGATGAAGGCAACTGGCGAGGTTATGGGAATCGGCTCAACACTTGAAGAAAGTCTGCTCAAAGGAATACGCTCCTTGGAAATCGGCGTAAACCACATTTACCACAGCAAGTTTGACAATATGAGCGATAATGAGCTTCGTGAGTATATAAGTGAATTCCGTGACGACAACATCTTTGCGATTGCAGAGCTTCTGTATCGTGGCGCAACCGTTGACGAAATTCACAACATTACAAAAATAACAAGTTTCTTCCTTGAAGCAATTAAGAGAATAATTGATATGGAAGAGACCCTTAAAAACAATGCCTTTAATCTTGAAATCTTAAAGGATGCAAAGAAAATGGGCTTTTCGGACAAGTATATTGCAAAGCTGTGGAAGTGCAACGAGCTTGAAGTCTTTGACCTTCGCAAGAAAAATAGGCTCTTTCCCAATTTCCGTATGGTTGATACCTGCCATACGGGAGCATATATACCTTATTTCTACTCTTCATATACGGGAGAAAATACATCGGTTCTCACAAACAAGGAAAAAATTGTAGTGCTCGGTGCAGGACCAATCCGTATAGGACAGGGTGTTGAGTTTGATTACTCAACCGTTCATGCCGTTACAACAATTAAAAATTCGGGATACGAAGCAATTATTATCAACAACAACCCTGAAACCGTTTCCACCGACTACACTACGGCGGATAAGCTTTATTTTGAGCCGCTTACTCCCGAAGATGTTATGAATATAATTGAGTTTGAACAGCCGAAGGGCGTTGTTGCTTCTCTTGGAGGTCAGACTGCAATCAATCTGGCAGAGCCTTTGATGAAGCGTGGAGTAAAGATTATCGGAACAGACTGCGCCGCTATTGAACGCGCAGAAAATCGCGACAGCTTTGAGAAAATTCTTACAGAGCTTAATATTCCTCAGCCTAAGGGCAAAGCGGTCACAAGCATTGAGGACGGCGTTGCTGCCGCCCGCGAAATTGGTTATCCTGTTCTTGTTCGCCCCTCATTTGTTTTGGGTGGACGTGCTATGCAGATAGTTGCAAACGAAGAACAGCTCCGTCATTACCTTAAAACTGCGGTTGAAATTGATGAGGATAAGCCTGTGCTTGTTGATAAGTACATTCAGGGTAAAGAGGTCGAGATCGACGCTATTTGCGACGGTAAGGATGTATTTGTTCCGGGTATTATGGAACTTGTAGAGCGTACCGGTATTCACTCGGGCGACTCAATAAGTGTATACCCCACATTCAGTATTTCAAACAAGGTTAAAGGAACAATTCTTCAATATGCCAAGAAGCTTGGCGTAGGTATCGGCATAGTCGGTCTTTACAATATTCAGTTCATTGTCGACGAAAACGATGATGTCTATATAATCGAGGTAAATCCCCGCTCTTCAAGAACGGTGCCATTCTTA
Source organism: Clostridia bacterium (assembly GCA_017533175.1). Classification (GTDB taxonomy): domain Bacteria; phylum Bacillota; class Clostridia; order Oscillospirales; family Acutalibacteraceae; genus SFWF01. The sequence continues at coordinate 7,874 of JAFXIJ010000001.1, read as the reverse complement.
TCGAAATCCACTGGATACAGCCTTGCAGATATTGCTACTGAGGTAATTTTAGGCAAGAGCCTTAAAGAGCTTGGAATTTTTGACCTGTATCCCGAAGAGAAAAAGCGCTGGTATGTAAAGGTGCCCGTTTTCTCCTTTAATAAGCTCCGCGGACTTGATGCGTATCTCTCACCCGAGATGAAATCAACAGGAGAAGCTATCGGCTATGATGATAAGCTCAACCGCGCTTTATATAAAGCGTTGCAGGCAAGCGGTATGAGGTTACAGAACTACGGCACTGTATTTGCAACAATAGCAGATAAGGATAAGGAAGAGGCTCTGCCGCTTATTCGCAGATTCTACAACTTAGGCTTTAATATTCAAGCAACAAAGGGAACTGCCGATTATCTTAAAGCAAACGGTATTCGCACCCATGTCCTCAAAAAGATAAACGAGGGCAGTGATGAGATTGCAGAGGCTTTGCGCCAAGGTCATATAGCCTATGTTATCAACACAAAGGACATTTCTTCGCAAGGACAGATGAGTGATGGTGCAGAAATAAGAAAAATCGCCACCGAAAACAATGTTACAATTTTCACCGCACTTGACACCGTTAAGGTGTTGCTTGATGTGCTTGAAGAGACAACCTTGACCATTTCAACTATCGATTCATAAAACGGGAGTTATAACGAAACAAGAAATTTTTACTTTAATTTCAAATAACGAAATAGCCGACAAGGTCTATGAAATGGTCTTGTCGGGCGATGTTTCAGAGATTACAAAAACAGGACAGTTTGTAAATATTAAGCTTGATGGCTTCTACCTGCGCAGACCTATCTCGGTCTGCGAGGTGGAAAAAGATACATTAAAGCTCATTTACAAGGTCGTAGGCAAGGGAACCGAAAGTATGAGCCACCTTACCGCCGCTGCTAAGCTTGATATTTTAACAGGTCTTGGCAACGGATATACTACCGACTGTTCGGGAGATAAGCCTCTGCTTATTGGCGGAGGAGTAGGAGTTCCCCCAATGTACGGTCTTGCAAAGGCTCTACGCAAAGAGGGTAAGGAAGTATCTGTTATTTTAGGTTTTAATTCTGCTCGCGATGCCTTTTACGAGGAGGAGTTTAAAAAGCTCGGTTGCAGGGTATTCGTTACTACTGCCGACGGAAGCTACGGAATCAAGGGCTTTGTTACAGATGCTCTTGAAAAGATAGGAGATTATACATATTTTTATACCTGCGGTCCCGAACCGATGCTTAAAGCGGTATATAATGCAACCGTAACAGAGGGACAGTTTAGCTTTGAAGAGCGTATGGGCTGTGGATTTGGTGCTTGTATGGGATGCTCTTGCAAAACAAAATACGGCAATAAGCGTATATGCAAGGACGGACCTGTACTCTGTAAGGAGGAGATTATATGGTAGATACAAAGGTTACTTTAAGCGGTATCGAAATAGATAATCCTATTATTCCGGCATCAGGAACATACGGCTTCGGTTATGAGTTTGCAGAGCTTTATGACATTAATATTCTTGGCACATTTTCCTTTAAGGGAACAACAAGAGAAGCCAGATTTGGAAACCCCACACCGAGAATCGCAGAATGTCCGTCGGGAATGATAAACTCTGTCGGTCTTCAAAATCCCGGTGTTGAAAAGGTAATATCAGAGGAACTGCCAAAGCTTAAAAAATGCTTTAACAAGCCTGTAATGGCTAACATCAGCGGATTTTCGCTTGACGAATATGTTTACTGCTGTGAAAAGCTTGATAAAGAGGAGCAGGTCGGCTGGCTTGAAGTGAATGTAAGCTGTCCGAATGTGCACGGCGGAGGGATGTCCTTCGGCGTTTGTCCAGAATCAGCCGCAGATGTAACCAAAGCGGTAAAAGCAGTTACCACAAAACCTGTTTATATTAAGCTTTCACCCAATGTAACCGATATTGTTTCTATCGCAAAGGCCTGCGAAGAAGCGGGTGCAGACGGAATCAGTATGATAAACACACTGCTCGGAATGAGAATAAATTTAAATACCAAAAAACCTGTAATTGCCAATAAAATGGGAGGATATTCGGGCAGCGCAATTATGCCTGTGGCTCTTCGTATGGTTTATCAGGTATATGAGGCGGTTAAAATACCCATTATCGGAATGGGCGGAATTTCCTCAGCGGAGGATGTAATCGAGATGATGCTCGCAGGTGCTACTGCCGTTCAGGTTGGAGCCGCAAATCTTATTGAACCCTTTGCTTGCAAGAATATCATTGAAGATTTACCTCGGGTAATGGAAAAATATAAGATTAATTCACTTAAAGAAATTATAGGAGGAGCACACTGATGGGAAAGGATGTAATCATTGCTTGTGATTTTGCAAGTAAGGAGGCTTGTCTTAATTTTCTTGATAAATTCACAGACAAAAAGCCGTTTGTTAAAATCGGAATGGAGCTTTTTTATGCCGAAGGTCCAAAGATTGTTAGAGAGTTAAAGGCAAGAGGTCATAAAATTTTCCTTGACTTAAAGCTGCACGATATTCCTAATACGGTTAAGAAGTCAATGGCAGTGCTCTCGGGACTTGACGTTGACATGACAAATCTTCATGCCGCAGGAACTATATCCATGATGGAGGCGGCTATTGAGGGACTCACACGCCCCGACGGTACAAGACCGCTGCTTATCGCGGTAACTCAGCTTACTTCAACCGACCAAGAAAGAATGGAAAACGACCTTCTTATTAAGGAACCGATTGATAAGGTTGTTATGCATTATGCCGCAAACGCTGCAAAGGCAGGACTTGACGGAGTAGTTTGCTCACCGCTTGAAGCTGAAAAGGTTCACCAAACCTGCGGAAAAGACTTTATAACAGTAACACCAGGCGTTCGCTTTGCTGATGGAGATATTGGTGACCAAAAGCGAGTTATGACACCCAGTGAGGCTAAGAAAATAGGCTCTGACTATATTGTTGTCGGTCGCCCGATTACTGCCGCAGCAGACCCGGTTGCAGCATACACACGCTGCTTAGAAGAGTTTGTAGATTAAGGAGAATTTGTAATGGAAAGCTATAAAAGAGAATTTATTAGGTTCTTAGAATCCGCTGGGGTTTTAAAATTCGGCGATTTTACCGCAAAATCAGGCAGAAAAATCCCTTATTTTATAAATGCGGGGGATATAAAGACAGGTGACCAGATTTCAAAGCTCGGAGAGTTCTACGCAAAGGCATATTTTGAAAAGGTTGGAAACAAGCCAACCGTACTTTACGGACCCGCCTATAAAGGCATACCGATTGCAGTTTCGGTTGCTTGTGCTCTTTCAAAAGAAGGCCTTGATGTACCCTTCTTCTTTAACCGAAAGGAAGAAAAGGACCACGGCGAAGGCGGTGTTTTTGTAGGCTACAAGCCGCAAGCTGGTCAGGAAATCGTAATTGTTGAGGACGTTATAACAGCAGGTACTGCAATAAGGGAAAGTATGGCTATTCTCTCAAAGCTTGAAGGAACAAAGGTCGCTGCCACATTTGTTATGGTTGACCGCAAGGAAAAGGGACAGACCGACAAGAGCGCTATGCAAGAGGTAGGAGAAGAATACGGCTTCCCCGTATATTCGGTAGTTGATGTCTATGACATAATTGAATATCTTGAAGAAGATGAGAAAAATCGCGAAAATGTTGAGAGAATCAAGAAGTATCTTGAAATAAACGGTGCAAAATCATAAATAACCGAAAGGATATTTGATAATGAGAAGTTTAATTGATATACTGGACCTTACAACTGAGGAAATTGACCAGCTTATCGAAACCGCAAACGACATAATAGAAAATCCTAAAAAATATGCGCAGAAGTGTGAGGGCAAAAAGCTTGCAACATTGTTTTTTGAGCCTTCAACCCGTACACGCCTTTCGTTTGAGGCGGCTATGTACGAGCTTGGCGGCAATGTTCTCGGCTTTTCTGAGGCGCAAAGCTCATCCTCTGCAAAGGGAGAGAGCGTTGCAGATACCGTAAAGGTGGTAGGCTACTATGCCGATGTTATCGCAATGCGCCATCCCAAAGAGGGCGCGCCATTAGTGGCTTCAATGAATGCGGGCATACCTGTTATTAATGCGGGTGACGGCGGACATAACCACCCAACCCAAACACTTACCGACCTTCTTACAATTAATCGCGAGGTTGGTCGTTTCGATAATATAACAGTAGGTTTCTGTGGAGATTTAAAGTTCGGAAGAACAGTTCATTCCTTGCTTGGAGCACTGTCAAGATATAAGAATGTTAAGTTCGTGTTAATCTCACCCAAAGAGCTGACCGTGCCCGAATATATAAGAAAAGAGCTGCTTGAAGCCAAGGGAATTGATTTTGTTGAAACTACTTCTCTTGAAGAAGCTATGCCAAGTCTTGATATTCTTTATATGACGCGTGTTCAACGCGAGCGTTTCTTTAACGAGCAGGACTATATTCGCTTAAAGGATAGCTACATTCTTACTCCCGAGAGATTAGAAACAGCTAAGAAGGATATGTGCATTCTTCATCCGCTGCCGCGTGTAAACGAGATATCGGTTGCGGTTGATAAGGATGAGAGAGCAAAATATTTTGTTCAGGCAAATTACGGCAAGTATATCAGAATGGCACTCATTTTGAAACTTTTGGAGGTGGAGTAAATGATGACAGTAAGCTCAATCGAGAACGGAATTGTTCTTGACCACATCAAAGCAGGTAAGGCTATGGAGCTTTATAAGGCCTTAGGTCTTGATGAGCTGCCTTGTTTGGTTGCCATTATAACAAACGCTTATAGCAATAAAATGGGCAGAAAAGACATCATTAAAATTGATGCCGAGATAGAGCTTAATCTTGATATTATAGGTTATATCGACCCGAATATTACCGTAAACGTAATAAAGAACGGGGTAAATACAAAGCAACCCAAGGTTGAGCCGCCTGAAAAAATAGAAAATATTATAAAATGCAAAAATCCTCGTTGCATCACATCGGTAGAACAGGAATTACCAAATATCTTCAAACTAACCGACAGAAAGAATATGGTTTACCGCTGTATCTACTGCGAATCGAAGACTAAATAAGCTAAATCACCTTGTAATGTTTTATTACAAGGTGATTTTTTACTTGACACAATAAATATTGAATGCTATAATACATTTAACAATTAAGTTAAATGTTAAATGATTACGGAGGTTATAGCTTGGCTATACAAAAAACCTTAAAGGCTCTCTCAGACCCTATAAGGAGAGAAATTTTAAATATGCTTAAAAAGGGCAGCTTGACTGCCGGAGAAATAGCGGAGCATTTTTCGGTTACTTCTGCCGCGGTTTCAAGGCATTTATCTGTACTAAAAGAAGCAGATTTAATAACAGACCAGCGCAATGGAAAATATATTAATTACGTGCTAAATGCCTCGGTTTTAGAAGAAATTATGCTTTGGATAACTGACCTTAAAGGAGAATAATATGATTAGAAAAAATCTAAAAACGATGATTATAACCTCAATAGTTATAATTTTGCCAATAATAGCGGGTCTTATTTTTTGGAATGAGCTGCCCGACAAAATCGCAACCCATTGGGGAGCAGACGGCAAAGCTAACGGATGGAGCAGTAAGCCCTTTGCGGTATTTGGCATACCTGTCTTTCTTTTAGTGATGCATTGGGTTTGCTTAATGGTAAGCTCACTTGACCCTAAGAAGCAGAACATAGATGGAAAGCCATTAAACTTAGTTTTATGGATATGCCCCGTTATTTCCTTGTTTATTAATACACTTGTCTATTGCTTATCCTTAGGAGTAGTCGTAGATGTTAGTCTTATATGTATTTTATTTTTTGGAGTAGGCTTTATAATTATCGGAAACTTTCTGCCAAAATGTAGACCTAACTACTCTGTGGGGATAAAAGTTTCTTGGACCTTAAATAACGAGGATAACTGGCGTATGACACACCGTTTTGCAGGTAAGGTTTGGGTGCTTGGTGGAATTGTTATTATCGCATCTGCCGTGTTTAAAAGCTTTGTACTTTTCTTTATAGAAGTTTTGATTTTTACCTTAATTCCTATAATCTACTCGTATATATATCATAAACGACAAAAATAAAAAAGCTCGAAGGATTACCAGTCCTTCGAGCTTTTGCATTTGTCTATTCAACCGCCGTAACAGTCACCGAATTACCTTCCTTGTAATAGGTTACAGTAAGTTCATCGCCAACCGATATGAAAGGAAGCTTATCATTTAGGCTAACATCGGCAATAAATATATCTTCACTGCCTTCAAGCTTAATATAATATGCAGTGTTGCCACCAACAACAGCTGAGGATACAGCGGACACCTTGGCCGCTAGGGTCTGCTTAGTAAGCTCCTCGGTTGTATTGTCAGAATTCAGCTTTCCAGCCTCAGAAAGCAAGCGTCTGTATTCAGCTTCTGCACCTGCAAGTGTGTCAGCAACGCCGACTATTTGATAATTAGAAACCGATACAAACGAATACGATTTTACAAGTCCTGCACCATCTTTAAGACTTATAAAGTATGAGGGCGTATCGGCGATATTTACAAGAATGGGGAAGGTTGCGGTATAACCCTTTTCCTGAATTTTACCCTCGGCAGAGCTCATTGCCGAATATTCCTCGGCACCGTTTATAGAGTAGGTTTTTGCCTCTTTTGTTCTAAGATTTATAAGAATAAATCCAATGTTTGATTCGTCCGAAACGACCGAGGTAATACCTGTATAAGCCCAAATATCATCATCAATCGCAAGATAATTGTAACCCTCGGTAGTTTTAACAACATTTTTCTGCGAGATTATAGAGTTCCAAAATCCATTAACAAAGGTGCCCCAGTAATCTGCCTGAGCTAAAACTATATCGGCAGGATAGACACAGTCAACCCATTGTGGAACTTCGGACACATCATAGTAATCCATTTCACCGCTTACTGCGTTAACCATTACAATTCCTGTAATGTCATAGCCTCCAAGGAAGCCTATGGTATAGTCATAACAAGAAATTATCCAATAGGGATTGCCGTTATCATCTATCTCAAAAGAGGTTGAATCAAACATCTTAGTAGGATATGCAAAACGAACATGGCGCATGAGGTCACGGCTGAAATATTCGCTTGGAGAATATTTCATACCCTCAGGCAGAGCTACAAGCTCGGTATCCTGAGTTGCCATGTCGATTTTCACATAGTACGGTATGCCGTCTTCACGGTTAGTAAACCACTTTATAATGTCCGCATATTCAAGAGGAGAAACGCGCACGGGGTAATTTCTATAATTAATCTGGGTGTAGTATGAGGACACATTAAACTGTGAAACCAGGTCAACAACCTCACCGATTTTACGACTACCGAGTCGAGAAGCTGTATCTCTGTCAACCACCGGAATTTGCGAAAGAGGAATTTCAGCTATATCCTCCTTAAAGTCAGATTGCTTAACATCGAGCATTTTCTGGTACTTTGTAGCATTGAACAGCTTTGAGGAGGAAACAAATATAATTCCAAATACAATGGCGGCACATATAACAATCGATAATATTATAATCTTTGCCTTGCCGATTTTAAAGTTGCTTAATTTTAAAATCGGACTTTCGTTTACAATATGCTCCTTGCCTTTAACAATGTTTTTAAGCCAAGAAGCACCCGAAATTACCGCTTTTGACAAGAAAAACACAATTACAATGAAAATAATAAATCCCCAAAAGGAAGCCGATTTAATATTCATTGCAGGCAGCGTGAGATAATAGTTAAGCCCTCCAAGACATAAAGCTATAATAGAAGGAATAAGATATTTTTTTACCATATTGTCACCTCTGTTTACTTTTATTTAATTATAACATAATTTGCCTTTATTTACAACAAATATATAAATATAAATAAGTTGAATTGTTCTTTGAAATATAGTATAATATCATATTATTGCAAAC
>JAFXIJ010000039.1 GCA_017533175.1 Clostridia bacterium | reverse complement strand
TATTTCAAGCCTTTTCCTCCATTCTCTTTTTAGCCGCCCAGATTCTGAGCACCGATATATCTGAGGGGCTTACCCCCGATATGCGAGAAGCCTGTCCGAGATTAGACGGCTTTACTCGGTTTAGCTTTTCTCTGGCTTCGAGTCTTAGTCCGTCTATAAGCAGGTAATCGGTTTCCTTTGAAAGCGGTAGCTTTTCAAGGCGGAGCATATCATCAACTTGGGATTTTTGGCGTAAAATATAGCCCTCGTATTTTATTTCTGTTTCTGCCTTTTCGGCAACTTCATAATCAAGGTTTGGCCTTGTACTGTCAAACTCGGCAAGGCTAAAATACGAGACCTCGGGGCGTTTTATAAGCTCAGCAAGCTTAATTCCTGTTGAAAGGGGTGTTGTTCCAAGCTCTAAAAGCCTTTGATTAAGCTCTTTGCTCGGAGCTATTGTTGTAGTGCGAAGACGCTCTATTTCCCTTTCCTTCAACGCCTTTCTTTGCAGGAACTTTTCGTATGTTTCATCGTCGACAAGCCCGATTTCATGTCCTATCGGCATAAGTCTTTCATCGGCGTTATCCTGCCTTAGAAGCAAGCGATATTCACTTCTTGAAGTCATCATTCTGTACGGGTCGGAGCAGCCCTTTGTAACAAGGTCATCTATGAGTGTGCCGATATAAGAGGATGAGCGTGAAAGCACAAGAGGGGAAAGACCCTTTATTTTTCTTGCGGCATTTATTCCCGCTACAAGTCCCTGTGCCGCCGCCTCCTCATATCCCGATGAGCCGTTAAACTGTCCTGCGCCGTAAAGACCTTCAAGCTCCTTAAATTCAAGCGAAGCCGAAAGGGCAAGCGGGTCAACACAGTCATACTCAATGGCATAGGCGTTGCGCATAATCTGAACGTTTTCAAGTCCCTTTATTGAACGGTATATTTCAATTTGAACATCCTCGGGAAGAGATGAAGACATCCCTTGAAGATACATTTCCTCTGTATCCTTACCGCAAGGCTCAATAAAAAGCTGATGCCTTTGCTTTTCGGCAAAACGAACGATTTTATCCTCGATTGAGGGGCAATATCTCGGTCCTACACCCTCGATAACTCCTGAATAAAGGGGTGAACGATGCAGATTGTTAAGTATAATTTCTTTGGTTTTTTCATTTGTATAGCCTATGTGACAAACAACCGAATTTTCGGGCGGAGTTTTGGTCTTATAGGAGAAAGGAACAACTCTTTCGTCGCCCTTTTGTTCATCAAGCTCTAAATAATTTATAGATGAGCTTAGCACTCTGGCAGGTGTTCCTGTTTTAAAGCGGCGAAGAGGAACCCCCAATTTTGTAAGGGAGGCGGACAACGACTCGGCGGCAAACATTCCGTCGGGGCCTCCGCTGTAATTTACCTCGCCGACAAAAATTCTTCCTGCAAGAAAGGTCCCTGTTGCTAAAATAACCGCCTTACAGATATACTCTGCACCAAGTCTTGTAATTAAATGCCAGCCCTTTTCGGTTTTAAAAAGGTCAACTATTTCTGCCTGCTTTAAGGTAAGCCTTTCTTGAAGCTCTACTGTATGCTTCATAAGTGCGGTATATGCCTTTCGGTCTATCTGCGCACGAAGTGAATGTACCGCAGGGCCTTTGCCGCGGTTAAGCATACGGCTTTGCAGGGTGGTCTTATCGGCAGCAACGCCCATTTCTCCGCCCAGAGCATCTATTTCGCGTACAAGGTGTCCCTTTGCGGTACCTCCGATAGAGGGATTACACGGCATATTACCAACCGAATCAAGATTAATGCAGAAAAGCAGCGTGTTCATACCAAGGCGTGCTGACGCAAGGGCAGCCTCAATGCCCGCATGGCCTGCCCCTATAACCGCAACATCGGTTTCTCCTGCAAAGTATGTCATAAAAATTTTCTCGCTTTCTTATTTTCCTACACAAAAACGGCGGAAGACCTCATCGGCAACCTCGTTTGTAGCGCGTCTGCCATCAAGTGTATAGAGTTGATTTAGCGCTTCATCTATGCAAACGCCGACCGCATCTATCGTATAGCCTGAAAGGATAAGCTTTTCCGCCTCACACACGGCATCATACGCCTTGGTAACTGTGTCAAGCTGGCGTTCGCTTAAAAGAATTGCGCTGTCAGGGTCAAGCCTTGCCGCGCCCGTAATTTCTAAAACAGCCGCTTCAAGTGCTTGCTTGCCGTAGCCCTCCTTTGCTGAAAGAAAAACCACCTTATAGCCTTCAAAATCGGCTTCTTTGAGAACGCTACCTTTGTCCTCCTTATTAAGAACTACCACCGTGTTTTCTCTTTTTAAAAGGTCTATAATTTCAAGGTCATCTTTTTCAAGAGGACAGGAGGCATCAAACACCGCAAGCACAAGCTGTGCAGATAAAAGCCTTTCCTTTGCGAGATTTACTCCCACGCTTTTAACACAGTCTTCCGTCCTTCTTATGCCCGCCGTATCGGCGAGAGATAAAACAATTTCACCGCATTTTACGGTGTTTTCAATAACATCACGGGTAGTGCCCGCAACCTCAGTAACAATTGAGCGAGACTCTCCTGACAGAAAATTCATAAGGGTAGATTTCCCGACATTCGGCTTGCCGATAATTGCGGTGCTAACTCCCTCCCTAAGCACTCTGCCGCTGTCATAGGTTTCAATCAATTTTTTAAGCCTTGTTCTAGCTTCCTTGCAAAGTCGGACAAAATTTTCCTGTGATAACTCGGGCAAATCCTCATCGGGATAGTCGCTGTATGCGGCAAAATTTGAAGAAAGCTCTAAAAGCAGAGCCTCTATTTTGTCGGTTTCTTCTCTTGTTCTGCCGTTTTTTGCAGCAAGCTGGAGCTTTAACTCCTCCTCGCCCTTGGCAGAAATCAGTCCCATAACGCTTTCGGCTTCGACAAGGTCGAGCTTGCCGTTTAAAAAAGCTCTCTTTGTAAATTCTCCCGGAGCCGCCATAACTGCGCCGTTTTTAAGAACGGCGCGAAGCACGGCACTTAGAACATATCTGCCGCCGTGACATGAAAGCTCGCAAACATTTTCACCCGTATAGCTTTTAGGTGCTAAAAAAACAGTTGCTACCGCTTCATCGAGCATATTTTCGCCATCATACACATGTCCTAAAAGTGCTGAATAGCCCGCAAAAGAGCAAAGCGTTTTGCCTGAAACACTTTTAAAAACCTTGTCGGCTATAAGGATTGCTTCTTCTCCCGAAATGCGTATAACGCCGATGCCTCCCTCACCGAGAGGGGTTGATATTGCAGCAATTGTTTTTTTGCTCATGCTAGCACCTCACAACAAACCTTGGGCTTGTGCCCTATATTATTACATTCTATCACAAATAAAACCCGTTATCAAGTTATTATTAAGCCGAGCGGCAGGGTCTTTGATTCCTGCATATAGGCGTCACTTGTCCCAAAAGCTTAGCATACAATATAAGGGAGGTGAAAATTATGTCATTTTGCAACTGTTCAAGTAGGTTTAACTGCACCTATGCTGCGGTCGTTGCAAGCATCGCAGTTGGTGTAATTACAGCCTTTTTAACTATTATGGGTGTTATAGCGCTCACTCCTGCTTTCTTGTGGGTGACACTCGGTGTTGCAGCTGTTTATCTCGCCGTTGTGCTGATTGCCACCGCCATCGCACACTGCTGTCATATAGAGCATTGCTCCGCACTGTCGGCACTTTTAATTGGCATTTTAGGCACTGTGCTTTTCTCAATTATTCTTCTCGCTGTAACCTTTGCCGCTACCAGCGTAATCGGTGCAATATTTGCGGGAGTTCTTCTTTTCTTCTTATCATTAACCTTTACCGCTACCGCCTGCTATGTAAGATGCTTAGCCAGAAGCAGATATAATTAGGTAATGTTATATCCTTAAAGGCGTAACAAACCCCGCAAAACAGAAGTTGCGGATAAAAACAAAAGCCGTGATTTTCACGGCTTTTGCTTTTTTGAACGAGTTTTTTCTGCGTTTTAAGTTTTTTGATTTTCTCGTATGCTTTATATGTTATAAATTTAAAAGTTTTATATCAAATCTTCCGTTCTGCTTAAAATAGCCTAAATTAAATATCTCTCCGTTATGTTTTTTATTCCATATTTCTGCAACTGTTTTTAATTCTTCTGCAGTTATAAGCAAAATTTGAGTGTCATTGTTCAAAGAGTAATCTACGCATTCCTGTATGCTTTGCGAGGTAAAATCAGGTGCAATTACTAAAAACACTACAACATCTTTATCGGAAGATTTAATGTATCTGTCAAACTGTTGGATGTGGTCTTTAAGATTAACGGGAGTTTCTTTTGATTTATTGTCCCACATTATATATTTATCTTTAAAAGATAATTTGCCGTCAGGATGTTCGGTTCCTGTTAAAGTCAAAGGCTTGTTCATAAGCATTTTTTCAAATATGTAATTAGTTGCATCTTCAAAATAATGCTCGCATTGTAAGTCTTTTTCTATAATATTGTTTGAACGCAAGAATTTTAAATTTCTTCTCGCAAATTCACTATACACAGAAACCAGCTTTTCCCTTTTATCTTCTGTTTTTAATTCGATACGTCGAACAGAATCATAATAATTCAATATTCTATCAACAAGAACATTTTTAGTTCCCGACACAACAAGTCCTAAATCTCCGCACCAGTTAGAAAGCATAGACACATCTAATCCATCACGCGGAGAAAATCCGGCTATCAAATTTGTAGGTTTAATTTTCTTTTGAATAATCAATTTCAATTCTTGAACAGTTGGATTATGTGAAATTTCAATGTTCGCGGTTTCGTAATAAGAACTCGCTTTTTTTACAATATCTAATAGATACTGTTTATTTGTTTTCTTTACAACATAGTCCACTAACTTTTCATAGCCATATGAACGAATCTCAATGCCGTAATATTTGCGAATTTCCTTTGCTATATCATCAGGTATCATGTCACACATAACACCTTCTGAAGTCTTTATACACATAAGTAAACCTTTTGTTTGCAGGACTCTTCTTGCTGTATCGATATCATCAAAAGTGTGTAACGAATTACCAACATTTGGAAACCTGCCAGACTTGGCTTCTAAAACCTGTTGTTCTTTAATAGTAATCGATAGATATTTCCGTAATGTTTCAAGTAAGTTCTTTTCATCAATTGAAATATCTTCGTTAAACGCCCACGCAGCATCAAGCATATGCTTAAACAAGGCTAAATCTTTTGATATTTTATTAATATCAAAATTGTTTGATTCGTCAATTATTGCTTTTTCATAATTAAGGATAGCTGAATCTGTATCTTTACAGGAAGAAATAAAATCATCTTGATTTAGCAAATAATCTCTCAATAATATAGGTGCTATAATTCTTACTGCTCTATTGCTATCAAGCCTAATCTCATCTAATCTTGCCGAAATGTTCTCAAAAGAAGTGTACTGCTTTTCGGTTTTTATTAAAAACTCTTTAATTTCATCAAATTCTAATCGCCTGTAATCAGCAACATAAGCAGATGCAATTCTTTTTGCAATCGTTATATTTGGTATTTGTTCAACAAATTTTATGAATTCCATAATATACCACCTCAAAGTGATTGTATCACAAAACACTACATTTGTCAAAAAAGATGTTTTTAGCTAGCATTCACACAAAATGCAATATTGTTGAGTACTGCCAAAATCGTTTTTGACGGAGTCAAAACATCGTTAATGTATAGCATTACATCATTTACGGCAATAGCTGTAACATCGTTTTGTGTCCGATAAGCGGAAAGATGTTAATCTATCGGTCAAATGATGTTTTCGCTATGCGAAAAAAGATGTTGTGCCCTTACGGACACAAATACAAAAAAGACAGACTGAAAAGTCTGTCTTTTTTGGTGTTGGCACCTATCTATCTTCCCAGGCAGCTGCCCGCCAAGTATTTTCGACGCTGTGTGAGCTTAACTTCCGTGTTCGGGATGGGAACGGGTGGACCCTCACCGCCATCGGCACCAACTTTTATTTGGTTGTGACTGTTAATCACACCCTAAAAACTGAACAAAGGTAAAGCAAGGAAAGAGGAACGAAAAAGGTCAAGCCCTCGGTCTATTAGTACAGCCTAGCTGAATGTGTCGCCACACTTACACATGCTGCCTATCAACCCGGTAGTCTTCCGGGGACCTTACTAGCTTATGCTATGGGATATCTTATCTTGAGGCCGGTTTCACGCTTAGATGCTTTCAGCGTTTATCCGATCCGCACGTAGCTGCCCAGCTATGCCCTTGGCAGAACAACTGGTGCACCAGAGGTGC
>JAFXIJ010000038.1 GCA_017533175.1 Clostridia bacterium | reverse complement strand
TTATTCACTCCTTAAAGCTTCAACAGGGTCCTTTTTAGCGGCAACTCCTGACGGGATAAGTCCTGCTATAAAGGTCAAGAGCATACTTATAAGAACAAGAATTACTGCCGCTCCTAATGGAAGGGCTGCTGAAATATTTTGGATTCCCGAAAGGGCTCTGATAATCATATTAATTGGGATACAAAGCAGCAGGGTGGTAAGAATACCTATTACACCTGCCGAGAAGCCTATAATAAGCGTTTCCGCATTAAATACTCGCGAAACATCTCTTTTTGATGCTCCGATAGCACGCAGAATACCGATTTCCTTGGTACGCTCCAAAACCGAAATATAGGTGATAATTCCTATCATTATAGATGAAACGACAAGTGAAATAGATACAAATGCTATAAGAACATAGGAAACCACATCAATAATAGTGGTAATAGATGACATCATAAGAGCAACATAATCGGTGTATGAAATCTTATCATCATCCGAAACAGAGCGGTTATAAGCTGCTATTTTTTCGGCAATGGCATCCTTGTTTTCAAAGGTTTCAGCATAAATGTTTATAATCGAAGGAGAGTCCTTTGATACAACGCCTAGGAGTGAAAGATTGTTTTCTAAGGTAGAATCCGAAACGGTGGAGGGCATATGATTATCATACACATAAACGAACTCGTCAAGGGTGTATTTATTGATTGCGCTATCAAGTAAAAAGCTAAGCTGAGTTTCCGAGTAGTTACTTAGCTGTGCTAAAACGCCCTTTGCGTATTCTGATTTTATTATCTCTGTCAGTTGAAACTCAACCTGTTCAAAGAGCTGCTCATCGGTAAGATTTGCCATATAATCTTCAACCGCTTGCCTATCCATACCTGTTTCTTCAATGTAGGCATCGAGCAGCATGGTTTCAATATATTCTCTTGTAAGGCCTTCCATCTGTGTAGAAACTGTTTGGTCGAGATATTCCTTAGTCGGAAGAGATGAAATAGCCTTATAGAGCTCTGCCTTTTTAGAAGGGTTAAGGGTTTTCACATATTCCGAAAATGCGGATTTCTTTTCTTCGGCACTAGGCTCGGTATAATTTTCGGTCTTAAATGGAAGACCTGTGATAATATCGGTTTTGGGGTTTGCAAGCTGAGCCTTTACAATCTCGCTGTTATCGGTAAGCTCAATTATTTTATTGGTTAAAGCCTCGGTGTAGCCGATAGCACCGTTAAGCATGGTTGCCGAAGCATCGGGGTTAGGCCTTATAATACCGCTTACTTTGAGTGTAATTGCGTCCTTGCCCTCATAGAGCATTGTAAGGCCTGTTTCTGTTGTGCGAAGGTCAACATAGGTGTCTGAACCCGCCACCTTGCCGTAGAAATTGGAAGAGGGCACCAGCTTATAGGTAAGGCCCAAAATTTCTTCATAGCTCCAGCTTTTGACCTCGGTATCAAGGCTCTCGCCCTCACCAATGCTTTCCCAGGTTGCCTTTGCCTCCTCCATTGTGGTAAGACCGAGAGCAAGTAAAGCGAAATCACTGATTTCATTATTTTCATTTACTATTAAAACTACCTCGTTATAGGAGGACGGCCATCTGCCTGAAATCATATCATATTGCTCGTAGATAAGGTCGTTTACAAGCGCGCCGTCCTTACCCGACAGAAGCTCTGAATAAACGGGAAACTCGGTCATACCCATACCAAGCGTAGTGTTTTGATATAAGCTGTCAGTGTTCATTCCCATACCCATAGTTTCCTGCATAAGCTTCATAGCGTCCGACTCGACTATTTTGCCGTTTTCATCCTTGAAGAAAACATTAAAATCAATGTCATAAGAATAATCTATGGTAGAAATAAGTCCGTCAAGCTCACTGTCACCGCTTTCAAGATACTCTTTAAAAGCGGTAAGATTGTTACTGTTTACCGTTGCGTTGGTCATTGAGTTGATGAGCTTTTTAAGCACAGGACTTGAATACACCTTGTCAAGCTTATGCTCGTTATTTTCCGAATTCATACCCATCATAATGTTGACAAACTCGGTCATATCAACCGTTTCTGCCTGAATGGTAATAGGATAAGAGGAAAGGGTTTCACGCTGAATTGTGTTTATATAAACCTGAATTCCGTTTGAAAGGGCAAGAATCAAAGCAATTCCGATGATTCCTATGCTTCCCGCAAAGGAGGTTAGAATAGTACGAGCCTTTTTTGTAAGCAGGTTATTAAAGGAAAGAGAAATTGCGGTAAAGAAGGACATTGACGGTTTCTTTGCTTTTTTTCTGTGCTTTGCCCTTTTTATATTATCTTGATTTTCGGTATCGCTCGATTCTTGTTTGTCAGAGATTTGAGGGGTGTAAGGACTTGTGTCATCAGTTATTTCGCCGTCAAGAAGACGCACGATTCTTGTGGAGTATTTCTCTGCAAGGTCAGGGTTGTGGGTGACCATGATAACCAGCTTATCGGCAGAAATTTCTTTAAGAAGCTCCATTATCTGAACAGAGGTTTCTGTGTCGAGCGCACCCGTAGGCTCATCGGCTAAGAGAATATCGGGGTTGTTGACAAGAGCTCTTGCGATAGCCACACGTTGCATCTGACCGCCCGACATCTGATTTGGCTTTTTATAAAGCTGGTCGGAAAGTCCTACCTTTTCAAGCGCCGCAATAGCACGGCGGGTCCTTTCGGTTTTAGAAACACCCGACAGGGTAAGTGCTAGCTCGACATTTGAAAGGACGGTTTGATGAGGAATAAGGTTATAGGTCTGGAAAACAAAGCCGATAGAATGATTGCGGTAGCTGTCCCAATCAGAGTCGGTATATTCCTTTGTTGAAACATCTTTTATAAAGAGGTCACCGTCGGTATATTTATCAAGACCGCCTATAATATTAAGCAGGGTGGTCTTTCCGCAACCCGAGGGACCTAGAATTGAAACAAATTCGTTCTCACGAAATTGTATATCAATTCCTTTAAGGGCGGCAACTGTTGTATCACCAACTATATAATTTTTGGTAATTTTTTTAAGTTTGAGCATACACAAAGTCTCCTTGGATACTATTTATACAGGTTTATTTTACCATTATATTATGAATTTATTGTAAACGAAAGAATATTTTTTTAAATTTTTCTTTCACTTGAAACAAATGGTTAAATATGCTATTATTAGTTATAATGGTTATTGTGTGTCGAAATAGTGACAATGAACAGTATTTCGACACACAAATCTTTGATTTGTTACAAATTTTCAAAGAAAATTTGACAATGACCATTGAAATGAATATAGAGCAAAATTAAATTTTTAAAATTTAATTTTGCAAAAAGCCGATAAAATCGGCTTATCGAATCGCTTTTAAGCGTTTCGATATTCTATAATCATTATATATAAAAAAAGGAGAAAATCAATGGCTGACTACCGTCCGATAGGTGTTTTTGATTCAGGTCTCGGGGGACTGACCGTCCTAAAAGAGATAGAAAAAATTCTGCCCGATGAGAGCTTTGTTTATTTCGGCGACACGGGGAGAGTTCCTTACGGCAATAAAAGTGATGAAATCATAAAGCTGTATGCCCGTCAGGATGCGAAATTTTTACTTAAACACAATGTAAAATATATAGTTGCAGCTTGCGGGACTGTAAGCTCGGTAGCCATTGATACCGCCAAGGAGCTTCCTGTGCCTTTTATGGGTGTGGTGGAAACTGCGGTTATGGATGCCGTAAAAACCACGAAAAACGGTAAGATAGGTGTTATTGGAACCGAAGCGACAATAAATAACGGAGCGCACAAAAAGGAAATTTTAAAGCTTTTACCCGATGCTACTGTTTGTACCAAGGCTTGCCCTCTTTTTGTACCGCTGGTAGAGGAGGGATTATTCTCTGCGAGTGATGGTATTGTAAAAGAAACAGCCGAAAGATATCTTAGGGATATGCTAAAAGACGGAATTGATACTCTTATTTTAGGATGCACCCATTACCCACTACTATCCGATGTAATAAAGGAGGTAGCGGGCGACAGTGTAAAGCTTATAAATACGGGCGTGTCAACAGCCGTTAAGTTAAAAGATGAGCTTACGGCAAGGGGAATGCTACGAGAGGAAAATTCAGAGCCTACAAAAAGCTTTTTTGTAAGCGACAGAACGGTGGCTTTTTCAAGGGTTGCAAAAATACTGTTTGGCAGCGAAATAAATGATATTAGTGTAAAGGTAGCAGATATAAGCAAAATATGAAGGATGTAATGATTAAAATAAAGGGAACTCAAATTTATGATAAGAACAAGGACTTTACAGAGTTTACGACACAAGGTAAATTTGAGGCAGATGACCGATGCATTAAGCTTTATTATGAAGAAAATGAAGCGATAGGCGCAAAAGGCATAAAGACCGAGCTTAGCCTTTTTGATAAAAGAAAAATGGAGCTTATCAGAAAGGGCGAAATGGCGGGGATGCTTACTGTGGAAAAGGGGAAACGGCATTCCTGTCTTTATAACACTCCCTATGGCGATTTCACGGTAGGGGTATACGGCGAAGAGATAGAGGCTTCGGTTGATGATAAGGGCGGAAAAATATATTTAAGCTACACTCTTGATGTTAATTCGGGAATGCTCAGCCGCAATATTATGGAAATAGAAATTAAAAATCTTAATTCTTAAAAGGGGAAAAAGAATGTCTTATATAGTTGCAAAAGCAAAAGGTCAAATAGATGAAATTTTAAAGGCGGCATACAAAAAAGCGGTCGAAAAGGGCGAACTGCCAAGTACCGAGCTTTCGGGGTATAAAATAGAGATTCCTCAGAACCGCGAGCACGGGGATTACGCTGTAAATGCGGCTATGGTATGGTCAAAGGCACTTAAAAACAATCCGCGCAAAATAGCCGAGGTTCTGGTTCAAAATTTTGAGCTTGAAAAAAGCTATGTTGAGCGCGCAGAGATTGCAGGTCCGGGATTTTTAAACTTTTATCTATCTGATGAGTATTATGCCGATATAGTCGAGGATATAAACCAAAAGGGTGGGGATTACGGAAAAAGCGATTTCGGCAAGGGCAAAAGGGTGCTTGTTGAGTTTGTTTCGGCTAATCCCACAGGTCCTATGCATATTGGAAATGCCCGCGGCGGTGCGCTCGGAGATTGTCTTGCATCGGTTTTATCGGCGGCAGGCTATTATGTTGAGCGTGAATTTTATATAAATGATGCAGGAAACCAAATAAACAAGTTTGGTCTTTCCTTAGATTTACGCTATTTGCAGCTTTATAAAGAGGGCATAGAGATGCCGGAGGATTCCTATCACGGAGAGGATATAATAAATCACGCAAAGGATTTTGCCCAAGCCTACGGCGACAGCTTTGTGGACAAGTCAGAGCAGGAGCGCAGAAAGGCTTTGGTTGAGTTTGCTCTGCCTAAAAATATTGAGGGGCTAAACCGCGACCTTTTGAAATACCGTATTGAGTATGATACTTGGTTTCGTGAGAGCACTCTGCATGAAAATAAGGAAGCGAGCAGAATTGTTGAGCTTTTAAAGCAAAGCGGTCATACCTACACCGAAGAGGGTGCTGTATGGTTTAAGGCAACCGATTTCGGCTGCGATAAGGACTTTGTTTTAGTGCGTGCTAACGGTGTTCCTACCTATGTTGTTCCCGATATAGCTTATCATTACAACAAGCTTGTTACAAGAGGCTTTGATAAGGCAATAGATGTTCTTGGTGCTGACCATCACGGATATGTTCCGCGTTTAAAGGCGGCGCTTACCGCACTTGGCGTAGATTCAAGCAAGCTGGATGTTATTCTTATGCAGATGGTAAGATTGGTTCGGGGCGGAGAGGTAATAAAGGCGTCCAAGCGTTCGGGCAAGGCAATCACGCTTGTTACCTTGCTTGATGAGGTTCCGATAGATGCGGCAAGGTTCTTCTTTAATCTGCGTGAGCCAAACAGCCATTTTGACTTTGATTTGGACTTAGCAGTTGAGCAGTCTAATCAAAACCCTGTTTATTATGTTCAGTATGCACATGCCAGAATTTGCAGTATTTTAAGAAATTTAAAGGCAGAAGACATCGAAAAGAGGAACTGTACAGCCGAGGAGCTTGCACTTCTTAAAGAGCCTGAGGAGAGGGAACTTATTTCACATCTTGCAAGCCTTACAGATGAGATAATTGCATCGGCTTCGGGCTATGACCCTGCTAAGATGACACACTATGTTGTCGAGCTTGCGACTAAATTCCACAAGTATTACAATGCATGCCGTGTAAAATGCGGCGATGAAAAGCTTATGCAGGCAAGACTTAACCTTTGTACAGCTACTGCTACTGCTATTAAAAATGTTTTATCAATGCTTAAAATAACCGCACCAGAGTCAATGTAAAATAAGAGATAGAATTGTGGCACACTCCCTTACGGAGTGTGCCACCGCTATATAGGCAAAAATCTTTATATCTTTTTTATCCTAATGGGTTTGTTGTATTTTTTCGCATAATCAATCATTGACCTTGTGCCCTTGCTTTTTTCATCCCAAAAACAAATTACATAGTCGCTGATTTCTGCCATTTGTTTGTTTCTTCTTGGCCCTGCGCTATTAC
The DNA here is from genome assembly GCA_017533175.1 of Clostridia bacterium. GTDB lineage: Bacteria > Bacillota > Clostridia > Oscillospirales > Acutalibacteraceae > SFWF01. The sequence continues at coordinate 645 of JAFXIJ010000038.1, read as the reverse complement.
CGCATTTTTGCCAATCGGCAGGATATTTTTCTACCTTAAACCCGTTCTCTTCTGCATAGCGCTCTCCAATGACATCGGCGCCGCTTGCACAACCCGAAACAATAATAATTTTATGCTCTTTACGGATATTAGACAGGCAAAAATCAATATAAGGTTTTGCCTGCTCATAATTGCTGTAATCTCTGCACCCTGCAATAACAACTCGCTTTATCATAAAAACACCCTCAAATATGGGGATTATATCCCCTTAATAATTAAGATTATAACCCCCATAATAGTAAGTGTCAAGGGGGAGATTATATGATAGTTTTTGATAAATTATGGATTACAATGAAGAAAAAAGGAATTTCAACATATAAGTTAAGGGAAGAATGTGGTATTGACAGTAAAACCGTTAGAAGACTCAAAGCTAACGAAAATGTTGAAACTAAAACTTTGGATAGAATATGTTCTGCGTTGGACTGTCGCATTGAAGATATTGCTGAATATAAAAAGAGATAGGCGTTCGCCACGTACCGTTAAGGATGTTTTTCCTTAAAAAGCAAACCTTTTGGCACAATAATGCGTCAAACCCCACCAATATGCGTCAGCATTATTGGTGGGGTTTTCCTTTTCTTGCACACAAAATTTTCACTTTTAAGGCGC
>JAFXIJ010000037.1 GCA_017533175.1 Clostridia bacterium | reverse complement strand
TGTCTATTAATATTTAGTATGGCAGAAAAGCTACACACTATCTATCCTTTAAGCTGATATAATCCCTATCCTCTTTTACATTTATATATGCGGGGCGGATTATTTTTTCATCGTTTTGTATTTCCTCAATTCGATGTGCCGACCACCCTGCTATGCGGGAAACCGCAAAAAGAGGAGTGTAAAGCTCATAAGGCAAATTAAGCATACGGTAGATAAGTCCCGAATAAAAGTCAACATTCGGACTTACGCCCTTATATATTTTGCGTTTTTTTGCAATTACATCGGGGGCAAGGCGCTCAACCATTTCATAAAGGGCAAACTCCTGCTCCATTCCCTTTTCTATGCAAAGCTCCTTAACACAGTCTTTTAGTATCTCTGCTCTCGGGTCTGAAACCGAGTAAACTGCATGTCCGAAGCCGTAAATCAGCCCTTTTTTATCAAAGGCCTTTTTATCGAGAAGGCTTTCTAAATATTCCTTAACCTGTGTCTCATCAGTAGTATTTATGCTCGCTTCCATGTCATCAAACATATTTACCACCTTAATATTTGCACCGCCGTGGCGTGGCCCTTTAAGAGAACCTAGTGCGGCAGAAATTGCCGAATAGGTGTCTGTGCCCGATGAAGTCACAACATGAGTGGTAAAGGTGGAGTTGTTTCCGCCTCCGTGCTCTGCATGAAGTACGAGTGAAAGGTCAAGCACCCTCGCTTCAAGTGGAGAAAACTTTCCGTCTTCGCGCAGAATGTGTAAAAGATTTTCTGCCGTGGACATTTTTTTGTCGGGGTTTTCAATGTACAGGCTTTCATTTTTATGGTAATGTCGATAGGTATGATATCCGTAAACCGAAAGCATAGGAAATACCGAAATTAGCCACAAACATTGTCTCATCACATTCAAAACGCTGGTATCATCGGGGTTTTCATCATAGGAATACATAGCCAGCACACTTCTCGAAAGCATATTCATCATATCCTTACCAGGTGCTTTGAGTATAATATCACGGACAAAATGATTGGGAAGTTGGCGGAAGTTTTTAAGCTCCTCACAGAAGCGGTCGAGCTCTTGCTTATTAGGCAATTTAGAGAAAAGCAAAAGATAAACTATTTCCTCAAAGCCAAAGCGTCCCTCGGTTAAAAATCCGTTTACGAGCTCCTTTATATCATAGCCTCGATAGCAAAGTCTTCCGGGAGTGGGCTCGAAGCTACCGTCGGGCAATTGCTTTTTTGCCGTAATAGATGATACCTCGGTAAGTCCGGTCACAACTCCGTTACCGTTAAGGTCTCGAAGTCCTCTGTTGACCTTTCTTGGAGGATACATATCGGGTGTTATATGATTGTTTAAGGAGGAAAGCTCTGCTAACTCCTTAATATACGCAGTTGTCTTTTTATAATGTTCTTTCAAGTGTGATCTCCTTATTTTTTATATCTCTATTATAACAGAAACTCCAAAATTTTGCAAACAGCAAGTGTAAACAAACGGTTAATTATAGCTTTATTTTTCCGTTATCTATTAAAATTTTGGTTTTTAGAACTGCGGCTTGCGTTTTTCCGTCCTTTATTTCTCCCGAAAGTATTTTTTCTGTTAGGAGTGAAATTGGCATTTTATGCTTCTCAACAAACTCATCCTCATCGGGAGAGCTTTCGCCCTCGGTAAGTCCCCACGCGGCATACATATATATAACCTCATCCACATATCCGGGGGTAGGATAAAATTCTCCCAAAAATATATAGTTTTCTGCCGTCAAGCCCAGCTCCTCTTTAAGCTCACGCTTTCCGCAGTCAAGCGGCGGCTCATTCTTTGAGTCACGCTTACCGGCAGGGATTTCCAAAATTTCCTCATTATAAGGATATCGAAACTGCTTTACAAGAAAGACCTCGCCCTTATGGTTTACGGGAGCGACGCACACTCCGCCCGGATGAAGAACATACTCTCTGTATGCCTGTTTTCCGTTCGGAAGCTCTACTTTATCGTTGCAAAGCTTGATTATTCTTCCCTCGTAGTGTGTAGTTGAATTAATTCTTTTTTCGTTTAGTTTCATTATCTTTGTCCTTTTTTCATAATGTTAAATATATATATTCTTAAAAGGTGGTTATATAATATGTGCACGCACACGGATTTTGAGCCGCTGGATTTTTCAGGCGTTTATAAGGAGTTAAGCAAGCTTGACGGAAAATATCCCTTTGTCCGCCTGTCTTCTATCGGAAAAAGCGTAATGGGGCGAGATATTTTCTCACTTAGAGTTGGCAGAGCGGCAAGCTATGTTTTGTTTGCCGCCGCCTTTCACGGCAGTGAATATATCACCTGCACCCTGCTTATAGCGTTTATTAAACGACTTATTTGTGCTATCGATTCTGACGGTTGTATTGACGGGGTAAGAATCAAAACCGCTTTAAGCGGGCGTGGACTGATTTTTGTCCCCCTTGTTAATCCCGACGGTTGTGAAATAAGCCTTAAAGGCAAGGCGGGCTGTGGTGCGGCAGAACCCTTTATATCGGGACTTTGCAAGGGTGATTACACTCATTTTAATGCAAACGCTCGCGGGGTTGATATAAATCATAATTTTGATGCCGATTGGAAGGCGCTCAAAAAGCGAGAGCTTGATGCAGGTATTATTTCTCCTGCTCCTACCCGTTTTGGCGGTTATCAGCCTGCAAGCGAGCCCGAAACGGTTTCTCTTACCACGCTTTGCAAAAGCTTTAATATAAGGCACGCGATAGCTCTTCACTCGCAGGGAGAGGTTATTTATCCTCCCGACGGGGCAAATCCTCCTGCGCGCTCACTTAAAATGGCAGAGATTATGTCGGCGTCATCAGGCTACAAAATAGAATATCCAGAAGGGTTGGCTTCGGGAGGCGGCTTTAAGGACTGGTTTGTAAAGGAATTTTTGCGCCCTGCCTTTACTATTGAAATAGGTAAAGGAAAAAATCCGCTTCCAAAAGAGGTTTATCCCGAAACCTTTGCAAGAATCAGCGAAATGCTGACACTTTGTTCTATAATGTAGTTTAACATAAAAAATCATTTTTCACAATAATAACATCTCGACTAATTTTTCGGGCAAGATATATAATGAAATATTTAATTTTGTCTGAAAAGAGGTTTTTATATGTGTGGAATTATAGGCTTTGTCGGAGGGCGCGCGGCAGACGAGGTATTGCTTTACGGACTTGAACGGCTTGAATACCGTGGTTACGACTCTGCCGGAATTGCAATTTTAGAAGATAACGAGTTTTTTTTGCTTAAAACAACAGGCAGAATAGAAAGTCTTAGAAGAGACTATCAAAAAAAAGGCTCTGTAAACGGAACGCTTGGAATTGGTCACACACGCTGGGCAACCCACGGAGAGCCATGTATTGCCAACGCTCATCCCCATTTAAGCGCGGATAAAAAAATTGCTGTGGTTCACAACGGAATTATAGAAAACTCGGCCTTTCTTAGAAAAGAGCTTGAAAAGGAGGGCGTGGTTTTTCATAGCCAGACCGATTCCGAGGTCATTCCAAATCTTATTTCTAAATATTATGACGGCGACCTGCTTAGCGCCGTAACTTCTGCTGTTAAACAACTGGAAGGCTCCTTTGCCTTAGGAATAATCTCCACCTTGGAGCCCGAAAAGCTTGTTGCTATTAAGAGGTTTAGTCCTCTTGTAGTGGGTCTTTCGGAAAATGAAAACTATATTGCCTCGGATGTGACAGCCATTATTAACGGCACAAATCAGGTTTTATATCCCGATGACTGTGAGCCTGTTGTTCTGACTCCAAGCGGCGTTACAGTTTATTCTCCTGAGGGGACCGAAATAAAAAAGACCGTTCATACTCTTAGTCTAGATGTTTCTTCCGCCGAAAAGGGTGGATATGAGCACTTTATGATGAAGGAAATCATGGAGCAGCCAAAAGCCATTGAAAACACAATAGAATCAAGAATAACAGGCGGTAAGCTCTGCTTTGAGGAAATAAATCTTACGAAAGAAAGGCTTAAAGGCTTTAAAAAAATAGTCCTTGTTGCCTGCGGTTCTGCCTACCATGCGGGAGTAGCGGCAAAATTTGTTTTAGAAAAGCTTACAGGGCTTCCGACCGACGCCGAGCTTGCAAGCGAGTTTCGTTACAGAAGTCCCATAATAAGCGAGGATACTCTCACGATTGTTATCAGCCAATCGGGTGAGACTGCGGATACTCTTGCCGCGCTAAAAGAGGCAAAGGCGGCAGGCTCTTATGTTCTTTCGGTGGTTAACGTTGTAGGAAGCTCCATCGCAAAGGAGGGCGATTCGGTTCTTTATACCCGTGCAGGTCCCGAAATTGCGGTCGCAACCACCAAGGGCTACACAACACAGGTTGCCCTGCTTTATCTGTTTGCAGTTTGGATGGCAAGAGAGCTTAATACCGCCGACCGTGCTCTTTTAGATAATCTGCTTTGCGAGATTCGTTCTCTTCCCAAATTGGTTGAATTAGCACTAAAACAAAAAGATAGGATAAAAGAGCTTGCAAAAAGGGCTGTAAATTTTGACTCGGTATTTTTTATCGGCAGAAATATCGACTATGCCGTTTCCCTTGAAGCCTCGCTTAAACTTAAAGAAATTTCTTATATTCATTCCGAGGCTTATGCGGCAGGAGAGCTTAAACACGGCACTATTTCTCTTATAGAACAAAACACACCTGTCGTTGCTCTTGCCTGCTATTCGCCGCTGACTTCTAAGCTTGTCAGTAATATAAAGGAGGTTAAGGCGCGAGGAGCCTTTGTTTTAGCCTGCACCTGTGAAGGCAATAATGAAATTAAAGAGGCTGCTGATGAGGTCATTTTTGTGCCCTCGGTTCAGGAGCTTTTCTGCGCCTTGCCTGAGGTTATCCCCTTTCAGCTTTACTCCTATTATGTATCGGTTTATAAAGGCTTAGATGTGGACAAGCCTAGAAACCTTGCAAAATCTGTCACGGTGGAATAAATTTTGTCTTTTTTTCTTTAAACTTATCATTTTTTTATTGATTTTAATAAATTTCGGCATTATAATGATTGTATTAATTTTTTAACAATCTAAAAATCACGGAGGCAGAAAATATGAGTTCGAATTTAAGACCCGAAAACATGGAAAGAATCTTAACACCCGCTCTTGCTAATGCTTTTATCGATGAGCAGGTCGCACTAATAAAAGAGCAGGTCGGCGACAAAAAGGTTCTTTTAGCACTGTCCGGAGGTGTTGACTCCTCGGTTGTTGCCGCGCTTTTAATTAAGGCTATCGGCAAGCAGCTTGTTTGCGTCCATGTTAATCACGGACTTATGAGAAAGAATGAATCGGAAAATGTTGTAAAGATTTTTAAGGACGAGCTTGACGCCAACCTTATTTATGTTGATGCCACCGACCGTTTTTTAAATCTTCTTGCAGGTGTTTCTGACCCCGAAAAGAAGAGAAAGATTATCGGTGCGGAGTTTATAAATGTCTTTGCCGATGAGGCACGCAAGCTAGACGATATAACCTTCCTCGCACAAGGTACAATTTATCCCGACATTTTGGAAAGCGTTAAGGCTGCTGAGGGCAAAAAGGCTGTTAAGTCGCATCATAATGTGGGCGGTCTTCCCGAGGACCTCCAGTTTGAATTGGTTGAGCCTATAAAGCTTCTCTTTAAGGATGAAGTAAGGGTTGTGGGCGAGGCTCTCGGTCTTCCTCATTCGATGGTTTACCGCCAGCCCTTCCCGGGTCCCGGACTAGGTGTTCGCTGTCTTGGAGCTATCACCCGTGACAGACTCCACGCTCTTCGCGAGGCAGATGCCATTCTCCGTGATGAGTTTGATAAATGCGGTCTTGCCGAAAAGGTGTGGCAGTATTTTGTGGTTGTTCCCGACATTAAGAGCGTAGGCGTTAAGAATGATAGCCGTTATGAAGGCTGGCCTGCAATTATCCGTGCGGTAAATACAACCGACGCCATGACCGCAACCATAGAGGAAATCCCCTATGCCGTTCTCCACAAAATTACAGACAGAATTACAGCCGAGGTTGAGGGAATTAACCGCGTGCTGCTTGACTTAACACCAAAGCCGGTTGGAACTATTGAGTGGGAATAAGTTGGAAACCTCGAAACTCCTTGATTTTACGGGGTTTTTGAGTTCCTGTTTTCATCAGTGACTACCATTTGACTACAACTTGTTTTTGGAACTAATATATTTAATGACTAAATGCTCTGCCGTAAAAAGCAGAGCATTTTTAATTAGGTAAGTATTCAATTATTCCATATACAAAGTTTCAAGAGGGAGAAACACAAGTTTTCCACTCAGTCGCATTTCATCCATTTTATCTTTTCCATATATTGTAACAATGTTTTTGATATAGTCGCCAAAAGCAATATCACTATGATAGTATATAATCATACAATCAACATTATCCATTAAAAAACGCCAGACATCCGAATCTGTTACATCTAGTGAATGGCCTATAACATATAAGTGAAACTTTGCACTTTCGGTTTTTTCTTTTATTCCCTGTATGATTGCTAAATATTCCAAATCTGTTGCTCTTTTTATTCTTTGGTAATATTTTTTAAATTCTATAAAAGAGGTATCTCCGTTAATAATATCATGTTCATCTGATGGTTGAACTCCTAATATAGCATTGTTACAATTTTGGCAGCCATGTATATGTGAGACTATT
>JAFXIJ010000036.1 GCA_017533175.1 Clostridia bacterium | reverse complement strand
TTTGGACTTTTTTGGTTGTGCCAGCGGAGCTTTGGTTGTTTTGCTTGTAATTTTTCACTATGAGAGGCGGAAAAAGCTATGAAGGACGGTAAGGGCTTTAAGTTAGGTAAAAAAGAGGTAGAGGGTAAATATTTTTACGCAGGAGCAACTGCGTTTTTAGTCGTTGCGGCTTTAATGCTTTTCTTCTTTTTTATATTCAAAATTGATGTCATAGGAGGCTTTGCGGCAAATCTCATTAAAATATTGAGACCCATACTCGTGGGCTTTGTTATTGCCTATCTTTTGATGCCGATTGCAAAATTTCTCGAAAAATATACAGGACACTTTTTTGTAGAAAAGTGCAAGCTTAAAAAGGTCGGAAATAAGCTAGCGCGAGGCATATCAATAGCCTTGTCGATTATATTTTTCATTATTGTTATCGGCGCATTGATTTGGCTTATTGCACCCCAAATTGTTGACAGCATTGTTTCCTTAGCAAAGGACCTTCCGCAGCAAATCGAATCGGCGGTAGCTTGGCTTACGGGACTTTTCAGCGAGAATGCTTATCTTGAATCTATGGCTTCTTCTCTGCTTGAAATCGGTAATGACTGGGTAGAGCAGGATATGCTCGGAACGGTTACATCCTGGGCAGGTCAGATAGCCACAGGGGTTGTAAAAACTGCATATTTCCTCTGGGATTTCTTTATCGGACTCATAGTTACCATTTATATACTCGCGAGCCGTGAGAGGTTTGCGGCACAGTTTAAAAAGGTGCTTTTTGCCATGCTGCAAGCCAAGACCGCCAAAAAGATTATTTATGTAATTAGAAAAAGCAACTCAGTTTTCAGCGGATTTATCAATGGAAAACTGCTTGATTCTGCAATTATAGGAGTGATGTGCTTTATAGGTGTCAGTCTGCTTGGAATGCCCTATACCGTGCTTGTTTCTGTGATAGTCGGCGTGACCAATGTAATTCCTGTTTTTGGTCCCTACATAGGAGCGGTACCCTGCACTATTATAATATTCTTAACAGACCCAATGAAAGGACTGTATTTTCTCCTTTTCATAATTGCACTGCAAGCCTTTGACGGAAATGTTTTAGGACCTAAGATTTTAGGTGATTCGACAGGACTTTCACCATTCTGGGTAGTATTTACAATCGTGCTCGGCGGCGGACTTTTCGGCGTAACAGGTATGATAATAGGAGTGCCTACCTTTGCTGTAATCTACTACCTTTTCAGCGAATGGGTGACTAAAAGACTTAAAGCAAAAGATTTACCCGTAAGTACCGACGCATATATAAACGTGACTGATGGAGAGGGGAATCCTAGTGAAGAAAAAGGAACTGATTAATAAAATCGACAGCCTTGTTGACACCTTGAACGATGTGAACGCCAAGCTTAAAGCCTGCTGTGAGGAAAACGCAGAGCTTAAACTTAAAATAGAGGAGCTTTCGCAAGAAAAAAAGGTCGATGCAAAAGAGCCTACCGAGATAATAGAGCCATTAAAAACCGTCGAGAGCCAAAGACAAGAACCTCCAAAGAGTAGCGAGATAATAAACGAGGTCAAAACAGAGGAAACCTCCGATTTTAATGACCTTTCCGAAAAAAAGACGCTTAATATTTTACCCATGGGCGAAAAGGTAATCCTGCCCGACAGTATTATGGAATTCGGTGCCGAAATTATCGGTAAAATAGTTATCGAGTCGGCTAAATATGCAGATTTGGTTGCAGCGTCCGTATCGCCTGATAAAAAAGAGCTTTTAAATCTCATAATGGGAAAAAGCGAGGTCTGTAAGGCGGAAATATTAAATATCGTTACGGGGTCTGCCTCAAACGAAACAAAAATATCACTTATAAATTCCCAGCTTTCTGAGGCAGTAGATTATTTTAAAAGCGTAGCCGCTCAAATATAACGGGGAGAAAACAGAATGGATAAGAAAACAGAAATAGCAAATGAGTTATTCATAGAATCAATCCTTTCATTAGAAACCAAGGATGAGGTGCAAAAGTTCTTTGATGATATGTGTACTCCAAAGGAGACCAGACTTATTGCTCAGCGACTTTATGTTGCAAAGCTTCTTCGAGAAAATAAGGTTTACAGCGAAATAGTCGAAGAAACAGGCGCTTCCAGCGCAACCGTAAGCCGCGTAAAACGCACCTATGAGCAGGATAGAGAGTTTTTTGACCTCATTTTAGAGCGTAATAATAATGAGTAATTACAATAACTTTTCTCACTTTTATGATGTTCTTACTTTCGATGTTAACTATAAAAAGAGGGCTAAGTACATAATTTCTCTCTTTAAAAAATTCCATAAAGAGCCAACCCTTCTTTTAGATTTAGCCTGTGGAACGGGGGGCTTTTCGGCAGAGTTTGCAAAAAGTGGAATAGATGTCATCGGCGTAGATAAATCGGAGGGCATGCTTTCGGTAGCACAGGAAAAGAATTTAAGACTTAAAAAAAAGGTTCTTTATCTTTGCCAAAGTGCAGAAGAGCTTGACCTTTACGGAACGGTTGACGGAGCGGTTTGCTGTCTTGACAGCATAAACCATATAACAGAAAGTGAAGCTCTTTCAGAGGTCTTTAAAAAGGTTGCACTTTTTTTAGAACCCGAGTGTCTTTTCATTTTTGATGTCAACACCTTATATAAACATAAGGAAATACTTGGCAACAACTCCTATAAAATGCGTAAAAAGGGTATAAACTGCTCTTGGATAAACAAATATAATGATGAGGATAAAACGGTTGAGATTGAGCTTGAATTTTCATTCAAAACCTCTCTTTTTAAAAGAGGTTATTCGACCGAAAAAATTATCGAAAAGGCTTATGACGATGAAGAGTTAAAAGAGCTTTTAAATAAAGCAGGCTTTGAGGTGCTGGCAGTTTATGGTGAAATGACCGAAATCCCGCCAAAGCCTGATTCACAAAGAAATATATATGTCTGTAAAAAAAGGAAAATAGATAATGGGAAAACTAATTAGATGTATAACAGATGACGGTCTTGTTATGGCAACCGCCGTTGACACAACCGATATAGTAGCAAGGGCAGAGAACATTCACGGGACCTCAGCGGTAGTGACTGCCGCCCTCGGCAGACTGCTTACAGCAGGAAGTATGATGGGAAATATGTTAAAGGGTAAGGATGATACAATAACCTTAAAAGTTGCCGGTGACGGACCTGTCGGTTCGCTTATTGTCGTGTCGGATTTTAACGGCGATGTACGCGGATATGTGCAAAATCCTGTTGTTGAAATTCCATTAAACGCAAAAGGCAAGCTTGATGTCGGCGGTGCAGTCGGCAAAAACGGACTTTTGTACGTCCTTAAAGATTTAGGCTTAAAAGAGCCCTTTTCAGGCTCGGTTCCGCTGGTTTCGGGTGAAATAGCCGAGGATATTACCTCCTACTATGCGCTAAGTGAGCAGATACCTACCGTCTGCGCTCTTGGTGTGCTTGTTAATCCCGACCTTTCGGTGCGTGCCGCGGGAGGATATATTATTCAGCTTTTGCCTGCTGCGGGAGAGGATACAATAGAAAAGCTCGAAAAAAGCATTTCAGATATAAAAGCCGTAACAACTATGCTTGACGGCGGAATGACTCCTGAACAGATAATAAAAACTGCACTTAAAGAATTTAATGTAGAGGTTCTATATGAGCAGGGAATATACTATAAATGTAATTGTAGCAGAGAAAGGGTAGCAAAAGCACTAATCAGCCTTGGGAAAGAGGAATTGACCTCTATGGCAGAGGAATTGCCGCAGATTTCTGTTAATTGTCATTTCTGCGATAAGGTATATAATTTTGACCGTCAAGAGATAAAAAATTTCTTAAAAAATTCTTAAAATAAATATTGACAAATAAGCTCCTTTATGGTATTATATCACTTGCCGCTGGAAATCACTGCGTTGTGAAAGAGCGCAAAATGGGGGTATAGCTCAGCTGGAAGAGCATCTGCCTTACAAGCAGAGGGTCACAGGTTCGAGCCCTGTTGTCCCCACCATTTTGGCCTGGTAGTTCAGTTGGTTAGAACGCTAGCCTGTCACGCTAGAGGTCGTGGGTTCGAGCCCCATCCAGGTCGCCATTTTGCCTCTGTAGCTCAGTTGGTAG
>JAFXIJ010000035.1 GCA_017533175.1 Clostridia bacterium | reverse complement strand
TTATAACATCGGTATTAACCCCCACGTCCAGAGTGGGAATTCCGCCATTGCAAGCGGCGATTTCACCACGGCTATCAACCACGCAAACCCGCTTTCCGCTGTCTGATAAGTGTCTTATTAAATCCCTTAGAATAGTGGTTTTCCGCTTCCGGGTCCCCCTGCTATGAGCAGTCCCTCCTCGGCTTTATCGTACAGCCTGCTTGCCGCTCCTATAACCGATCTTGCTATACGAATATTAACCGAGGAAACCTCGCCAAAAACCCCTTCGGTAAAGCTTCCGCAAATCCCAGCTCGGCTGCCGTTTTTCATAGATATATATCCCGAATGAAGCTCCTCTGCTCTCGTATATACCGAACGGTCTGTAAGTCTTACTAGTACCTCATTAAGCTCCGAGCGTGAGATTGTAAGCGGATTTTTCGGCAAAACTGTTGAAACCGATGAATCCTCGGTAAGATAAAAGCTTGTATCCATTGTTAAGCATATCGGTCAATTTACGCGAAGTCTCAGCTCATATACTGCTCCTTTTATACACATTGGCAGCTTCTCTGCCACCCTTGCAATTCTCTCGGGCAATACATAAAGTATCCCGTCCAGCCCTTGATTTTTTATTATGTTCCCGGTCATTTTTATCACCTAATTAAAGGTATGTGCCTGTCCTCAATATTAGAACAAATAAAAAAAGCAAGACTTCCGTCTTGCCTTTTTACGCAATATTATTTATTCTTCATCATCGTCAGGAGCATCCCAGTTGTGCCAAATTTCCTGAACATCGTCGTTGTCTTCGAGCATATCAATAAGCTTTAACATCTGCTTTTGAGCATCGGGGTCGTCAATCGTGCTTGTTGTCTTTGGTACATAAGCCCTCTCTGCCGAAATGAAGGTGTATCCCTTCTCTTCAAGAGCATCACGAACCGCACCTAAATCGTTGGGCTGTGTTGAAATTTCAAACACATCGCCATCGAAATTAAAGTCCTCAGCGCCTGCTTCAAGAGCATCCTCCATAACGGTATCCTCATCCTTGCCCTCTGCTTCAATAATAATCTGTCCCATAAGGTCAAACATAAACATTACCGAGCCGGACTGTCCGAGATTTCCGCCGCATTTGTCAAAATAGTGACGCATCTCTCCTGCTGTTCTGTTACGGTTATCGGTCAAGGTTTCTACAACCACTGCAACGCCCGAGGGGCCATAGCCCTCATAAATCAGTTCCTCATAATTGTTAGCAGAGGTGTCGCCCGCTGCTTTTTTAATAATTCTTTCAATGTTTTCATTTGGAACATTTGCCGCCTTAGCCTTTGCAATAGCGTCCTTTAACTTGCTGTTCTCGGCAGGGTTTGCTCCACCAGCCTTAACAATAACCGAAATTTCTCTTCCTATTTTTGTGAAAATTTTAGCCTTTGCGGCATCGGTTTTTTCTTTTTTCTTCTTAATATTGTTCCATTTGGAATGTCCCGACATATTTACTCTCCTTACATTTTTCTTAACCTAGTTATTTTATCATATATCCTCGCCTTCGGCAAGGGCTTTTTCGCATATTATTTCTATATCTTTAAGCTCTTTTATTTCCCCGCACATTCTGCGGAGCTTTGCGGCGTTTCTTACACCCTTCATATACCATGCAGTATGCTTGCGTGACTCTAAAATAACGGTTTTTGGGGACTTGTACCGCTTCATCAGTTCTATTTGTCGCATTAGTATTTTAAGTCTTTCTTCAAGTGGTGGGATTTTGGTAATAATGCCCTTTTCCATATAATCGTTTATCTGAGAAAACACCCACGGTGCACCGTTTGCCGCTCTTCCGACCATTACAAAGTCACAGCCCGTCCGCTCGTACATTTCCTTTGCGGTTATGCCGTCTATAACATCGCCGTTTCCTATAACAGGAATTTTTACAGCCTTTTTTACTTTTCCAATAATATCAAGGTCAACCGGCGGAGCATACATTTGCATTCTTGTTCTTCCGTGAACAGTAATTGCTGCCGCACCGCTTGCTTCGCAAATTCTTGCGATTTCATCGGCGTTTATGCTGTTTTTATCCCATCCGGCGCGGATTTTTACCGTAACGGGTGTTTTAACAGCCATGGTTACCGCTTTTACTATTTGCTCGACAAGTTTCGGCTGACGAAGAAGAGAACTTCCGCCGCCATTATTTGCAACCTTAGGCGCGGGACATCCCATATTTATATCAATAAAATCGGGTCGTTTTTCCTCTGCCAGCTTTGCTGCAAAAGCCATAACCTCAGGCTCAAAGCCAAAAATCTGACTTCCAAAGCACCTTGCATTACCGCGTTCAAGCAAGACCGGTGACTTTTTGTCCCCAAGCGATATTGCCTTTGCGCTTGTAAGCTCACCCACCCCGTAGGCTGCTCCGAATTCATCACATATTTCCCTCATAGCTCTATCGGCAACGCCTGCCATTGGAGCCAGAGCGGCATATCCATTAATTTCTAAATTTCCTATAAACATAGTAAGATTATATCTTATAAAAAAATTTATGTCAAACACTAAAATTAATTGATGACAATATAGTATTTATTTGTTATAATATAATTAATTAAATTAATATGGGGAATTGTTATTTTATGAAACTGCTTGCCATTGACGGAAACAGTATAATAAATCGAGCCTTTTACGGCATAAAGCTGCTATCTACAAAGGATGGCAGGTTTACCAATGCAATTTACGGGTTTATAAATATTTTAAATCGTTTAAAGGAAGCCGAGCAGCCCGATGGTGTTGTCGTTGCCTTTGATATTAAAAAGCCTACATTCAGACACCTTAAATATCCCGAATATAAAGCAGGCAGACACGCAACTCCGCCCGAACTACTCGAACAATTCGCACCCCTTAAAGAACTGCTTCGTGCGATGGGCTATAAGGTTGTTGAGTGCGAGGGCTATGAGGCGGATGACATTCTCGGTACCATATCGGAAATGTGCGAAAAAAACGGCGTATCCTGTGCTATTGCCACAGGTGACCGCGATGCACTTCAACTAATAAGTGACAATGTACGGGTTGTGCTTTCAACAACAAGGATGGGTGGACCTGAAATTGTAAGCTACGATAAAGAAAAGCTTGCAGAAAAATATCAGCTTGCGCCCTACCAGATGATAGAGCTTAAAGCCTTGATGGGCGATTCCTCGGACAATATTCCGGGTGTTGCGGGTGTCGGTGAAAAAACTGCTACCGACCTTATTTCCCGTTTCGGCTCTATTGATTATATTTACGAAAATATAGATTCTCTTGACATAAAGCCCTCGGTTAAAGCAAAGCTGATTGCCGACAAGGAAAATGCCTTTTTCAGCCGATGGCTCGGTACTATTTGCAAGACCGTTCCCATTGAGCAGTCGCTTGATTACTATAAAGCCTCTGCTCCCGATTTAAACCGCGTTGCCTCGATTATGAGCGAGCTTGAATTCTTCTCGCTTATGAGTAAGATGGGTATTTCTGCAAGCCCCTGTCAAGCTAGCACCGATGCCCCAAAGAACAGAAAATGCACGGTTGTTCCAGTATCACAGCTGATTTCTTCCTTGGCCGTTGATATGATAAGGCTTGATGATGATAAATTCGGTTTGGCAAACGATGATAAAGCCGCTGTTTGCGACATAATGACGGCACTTGAAATTCTCGGCAATAAATCGATTGTAAAAAGGGTTTACGATTATAAAAATCTTTACAAGCTTTGCGCAAAGCAAGGTATCACTCCTCAGTCGGTGGAGTTTGATTCTATGCTTGCCGGCTATCTTTGTAATCCTTCCTCAAATTCCTATGCTCTTGACAGGCTTGCCGCGGAATATCATGTATCGGCACCTGACTTTGAGGATGAAGCGATAAAAAACGCAGTTTTGCATTCAGCTGTTTGTGACAAGCTGTTTACGGAACTTTCTTCCTGCGGTCAGGAGCTGCTGCTTAAAAATATTGAGCTTCCCCTCGCCGCTGTGCTCGGCGACATGGAGCTTGCGGGCATTGCTCTTGACAGTAATGCTTTATTAAGCCACGGCAAAAACTTAGATGCTCGCATTAAAGAGCTTGAAACTAAAATTTACAGCCTTGTGGGATATGAATTTAACCTAAACTCTCCAAAACAGTTAGGTGTTGCGCTTTTTGAAAAGCTTGGTCTGCCCTCAAAAAAGAAGACAAAAAGCGGGTATTCGACCGGTGCCGAGGTGCTTGAAGAACTTCGTGACGCCCATCCTGCTGTGAGTCTTCTGCTGAATTACAGAACCCTTGCCAAGCTTAAATCAACCTATTGTGATTCTTTGATTTCTGCCGTTTCGGATGATGGTCGAATTCACTCGACCTTTAATCAGACCGAAACCAGAACAGGCAGAATAAGCTCGCTTGAACCAAATCTGCAAAATATTCCCGTAAGAACCGAGGAAGGACGAGTTTTCAGAAAGTTTTTCATAGCCAAAGAGGGTTACACCCTTATAGATGCCGACTACTCACAGATTGAGCTTAGAGTTCTTGCCCATATGGCAAACGACTCTG
Organism: Clostridia bacterium; assembly: GCA_017533175.1. Taxonomy (GTDB): domain Bacteria; phylum Bacillota; class Clostridia; order Oscillospirales; family Acutalibacteraceae; genus SFWF01. The sequence continues at coordinate 18,234 of JAFXIJ010000035.1, read as the reverse complement.
CTATGATAGATGCCTTTAATTCTGAGCGTGATATTCACACATCTACGGCGGCGCAGGTTTTCGGTCTGCCTGAGGATATGGTAACTCCTCTGCTCAGAAGCCGTGCGAAAGCGGTAAATTTCGGTATAGTTTACGGCATAGGCTCATTTTCTCTTGCAAAGGATATAGGTGTTTCGCGCAAGGAAGCGGGCGAATATATAGAAAACTATCTTAAAACCTTCCGTGGCGTTGACCTCTTTATGAATCAGACCATTGAAAACGCAAAGCGTGACGGATATGTTACAACGGTTTTCGGCAGAAGACGGTATTTACCTGAGCTTGCCTCATCAAACCATATGCTTAAAGCCTTTGGCGAGAGGGTTGCAAGAAATGCCCCCATTCAGGGCACCGCGGCAGATATAATTAAAATTGCTATGATAAATGTTTTCTCCCGTCTTAAAGAGGAAAAGCTTGATGCAAGGCTCATTTTACAGGTTCATGATGAACTGATAATTGAGGCGAAAGATGATATTGCCGACAAGGTTAGTTTAATTTTAAAGGAAGAAATGGAAGCTGCCGCAGTTATGAAGGTCAGGCTTACTGCCGATGTTCACAGCGGAAAAAGCTGGTACGAGGCTAAGGAATAATGAAAACGGTACTTTTTGTATGCACGGGAAACACCTGTCGCAGTCCGATGGCAGAGGGCTATTTGAAATCTAAGGGAATCAAAGGTTTAACCGTTTTAAGCAGAGGAATTTCAGCAGACGGTTCTGCCGTATCTGAAAACAGTCTTCTTGCTATGAAAGAGGCAGGTATTGATATTTCGGCTCATAAATCGACACAGCTAACCTACGAGGATACAGATTTAGCTTCGGTTATCCTTTGTATGTCCTCCTCTCACGCAGACCTGCTTGAAGCCTTGGGTGTTGATAAGCTTAAAATTCATATCTTAGGAGTGCCAGACCCTTACGGCTCAGGGCTTGACACATACAGGACAAGCCGTGATGAAATATTCGCGGCAATAGATGAGCTTATAGCTGACGGTGTGATATGATAAGATATTTTAAAGCAGGCGATGAAAAGGCTATCGCCGAGATTGAAAAGGAATGCTTTTTAGAGCCTTGGAGCGAACAGGCTGTGCTTGATTCGGCTAATTTAGACTGTGTTTTTGTTTTGTTTGAGAAAGACGGTCAAGTGGTTGGCTATGCAGGGCTTCAAATCGTGCTTGATGAGGGATATATTACAAATATTGCAGTAAAAAAGGCTTTCAGAAAACAAGGAATTGCCACGGCTCTTATAAATGAGCTTTTAAAATTCTTGAATGACAAACTTTCTTTTATATCCTTGGAGGTCCGTGCCTCTAATTCCGCAGCCATTAAACTTTATAAGCTTTTGGGCTTTACAAAGGCAGGTATTAGAAAGAATTTTTACTCAGCACCCAAAGAGGATGCTTTAATCATGACAAAAAGGAGATAGGTTTTTAATGCTTATTCTGGCTATCGAAACCTCCTGCGATGAAACCGCCGCCGCTGTAACAAACGGCAGGAAGGTTCTTTCATCGGTTATAAATACACAAATTGAAGAACATAAGGTCTATGGTGGAGTTGTTCCTGAAATTGCTTCGAGAAGACATTGTGAAAACATTTCATCGGTGGTGCAAAAAGCGGTTAATCAGGCAGGTATTACCTTTCGTGACCTTGATGCCGTTGCGGTGTCCTTTGCACCGGGACTTATAGGGGCACTGCTTGTAGGTGTGAATTTTGCAAAGGGACTTGCTATGTCGCTTGGCATTCCGCTTATTCCTGTTCATCATCTTCGCTCTCATATCGCCGCAAACTATATAACAAACATAGATTTGAAACCCCCGTTTTTATGCCTGACGGTTTCGGGAGGAAACACTCTTATTACGGCGGTAAATGATTATACGGATTTTGAAATTATAGGTGCTACACGTGATGACGCCGCAGGAGAATGCTTTGACAAGGTTGCAAGAGCACTTGGACTTTCTTATCCCGGAGGCGTGAACCTCGATAAAATCGCAAGTATTGCCGATAATGCTAAATACCCTATGCCAAAGCCGAGGGTGGACGGTTCGGATTATGATTTCTCCTTTTCGGGACTTAAAACCGCTGTGATAAATATTATTCACAACTTAAATCAAAAGGGTGAAGCACCCGATACGCCCGTGCTTGCCGCAACAGTACGAAAACGGGTTTGCGATATGCTTATTGAAAACACCCTGCTTGCTGCGGAAAAGTGTGGCTTTAAAAGGTTGGCACTCGCCGGTGGGGTTTCGGCTAACTCTGAGCTTAGAAGCCGCATGGAAGAGGCTTGTGCACAGAGAGGAATCGAGCTTTACCTGCCCGAGCTTAAATATTGCGGTGACAATGCCGCAATGGTCGGCGTGCAGGCATATTATGAGTACCTTGACGGGAACACTGCCGATGCTGAGCTTAACGCATTTGCCACCCTTTCAATTGATTACAATAAATAACACATAAAGTGAGGAAATAAAATGTTTACAAGAGATATTGGAATTGACCTCGGCACCGCAAACACCCTTATTTATCTTAAAGGAAAGGGTATTATATGCCGTGAGCCCTCTGTTGTTGCCTATGATGTCCGTAACGATGCAGTTCGCTCGGTTGGAGAAGAGGCAAAGCAGATGATAGGCAGAACCCCCGGCTCTATTGTTGCTGTTCGCCCCCTTAAAAACGGTGTTATTGCCGACTATGATGTTACAGCGGCAATGCTTAAAAGGTTTATAAAGCTCGCCCTTAAAGGATTTTTCCTTAATCGCGTAAGGGTTGTTATATGTGTTCCCTCGGGTGTTACCGAGGTTGAGGTACGTGCGGTTCACGGTGTGCTTAAACAGGCAGGTGCTACTGATATTGATATTATCGAAAAGCCGATGGCTGCTGCTGTGGGTGCAGGTCTTCCTGTATGGGACCCTAAAGGTTGTATGGTTGCCGATATCGGCGGCGGTACAAGTGAGGTTGCGGTCATTTCTCTTGGGGATATCGTTACTGCACAGTCGATTCGCACGGCAGGAGACGACCTCGATGAAGCAATTATAAACTATATACGTAAAAATTATAATCTTTTAATTGGCGAACGCACAGCCGAAAACATCAAACTTGAAATCGGTTCGGCTCTTCCATACGAGAATGAAACCTCAATTGAAATAAAGGGAAGAAATCTTCTAGACGGACTTCCCAAAAACATAGTTATAACCTCTGCCGAGGTTAGAGAAGCTATAAGCGACACTGTTGAGCTTATAGTTGAAAATATCCATTCCACCCTTGAAAAGACTCCTCCTGAGCTTGCGGCGGATATTATTGAAAGCGGTATCACATTGACAGGCGGCGGAGCTCTTTTACGCGGCCTTCCCGAACTGGTGGCAGAGCGTACAGGTATGCCTGTCAGAATTGCCGATGACCCTATGGACTGCGTGGTTAAGGGTACCGGAAAGCGACTTGAACCCGGTCAAGGCTTTGATAATTATGTTTTCCGCAGAGGTAAAAATTACAGATAGGACGTGAACGGCTTGAAGTTTTTTCTTCGAAGCAGACAATTTAAAATTTTTCTGACTGTTGTTGCCGTAATTCTCGCTTTGAGCATAATAGCCGGCATTATAGGAAGTTCTATGTCGCCGCAGGCCAATATTGTCGGTGCGGTAACTGCACCCTTTGTAAAGCTTGGTACTTCGGTCAAAAACGCAATTGAAGACGCAAATACTCGTTGGAACAAGGGTTCTGAGCTTGCGGAAGAAAACAAAAAGCTTAGAGATGAGCTTGCCACACTCCGTGAACAGCTTGTAGATTATCACTCAGCTATTGCAGACAACGAGTTTTATAAGAACTATTTAAAAATAAAGGATGAAAATCCCGATTTCGAATTTTGTCCCGCTATGATTATTTCGACCGATGCCGATGATGTTTATGGCGGCTTTACCCTTGATGTTGGAACAAGACAGGGCGCTTCGCTTTATGATCCTGTTATCACTAACGATGGTCTGGTCGGCTATATTACCGAAATAGGTCTTACAACCTGCAAGGTTACAACTATTTTAAGTCCATCACTTATCTGCGGAGCGTTTGATTCGCGCACAAATGACTCGGGCGCTGTGAGCGGTAATTCTACCGACGCTAAGGACGGTAACACAAAGTTCTTTAATCTGCCCAGAACCTGCTCGGTTGCGGTTGGAGATACAATCGTTACCTCCGGAAACGGTGTTTTCCCCGAAAAGCTGGTTATAGGTACAATTAGCAAGGTGAACAACGACCCTGTGACATCTTCTCTCTATGCAATAATAACTCCTGCGGTAGATTTTGAAAATCTTCGTACCGTTATGGTCATCACCTCCTTTGCGGGACGCGGAAATGAATTAATCGGAGAAAACAAATAGTATGAAGAAAAATAAAAAACGGTTTACCGTAACCTATGTCAATATATTGCTTATTTTGTTGCTTTACATTTTAAGGGCATCGGGTTTACTGCTTTTGAAAATCGGAGACATCTCTCCTATTCTATTGTTGCCGCTGGTTGTTTCAATCTCGTTGTTTTTCGGCGAATGGAACGGTGCTGCCGCAGGTTTCCTTGTCGGCTTGCTTATGGATACTACTACCCTAGGCTCTTCGGTTTTTAGTTGTCTTTGTTTTATGCTTATAGGCCTGACCTGCGGAGTTGCAGCAAATTTTTATCTTAATAAAAATATAAAATCTGCTCTCGCGCTTTCGGTTTGTGCAAGCTTTGCTTACTATCTTTTTAAGTTTTTGTTTTTAAGCATTATTGCGGGTACAGGCATAGACGGACAGTATTTTGCCAGCTTTGTTTTGCCAAGCATAGCTTATACATCTATATTCATAATTCCCTTTTACTTTTTACAAAAAAAACTCAAAGAACTGTAATTATTATAATTATTTAAGGAGTGTTATATTTGCCGTTCAAAAAAAATCAGCATAAACGGTTGAATATTTTGGCTTTTTTACTTGCAATTATTATGGTGCTATATACCGGCAGAATTTTCTCACTTCAAGTTTCTAACGCACAAACATACCTTGACCAAGCCGCAGGAATTTCTCGATATACAGCCGTTATTAAGGCTCAAAGAGGAGAAATTCTTGACCGTTACGGAAGAGAAATCGCCGTTAACCGTGAAGGCTATAACATTGTCTTTAACAGGGCTTATATTGATATTGAAAACATCAACTCCACAATTTTAAAGTTAAGCAAGCTTTTAAGTGAAAAGAATTCAAAGTGGGTTGACAATCTGCCTATAAGTCAGTCGGCTCCCTACACATTCTCACAAGATAAGTCGGATGTTGAGAAAATGATATCGGCACTAGGTCTTGCCCACTATGCCACCGCAGATGACTGCATTTCAGCTATGATATCAAAATATAAGCTTGAAAATTACGATGTCGCGACCCAAAGACGCATTATGGGTGTGCGCTACTCTATGCAAATTGCGGAATTTTCGGTTGCAAATCCTTACACATTTGCAGAGGATGTTCCGTCTGAAATTATGCAGATTGTATTAGAGTCCGGCTTTATGCTTGACGGAGTTTCGGTAGATATTGTTCCTTTCAGAGAATATGTTCAAGGCGACCTTGCTCCACATATCATCGGCTCGGTTGGGCTTATTGATGCTACTGAGTGGGAGAACTACAAGAAGCTTGGCTACTCCTACAATGATAAGGTGGGAAAAAGCGGTATCGAAAAGCTGGCAGAAGAATATTTGCACGGAACAGATGGTGAAATTACCTATCGCATTGATTCTGCGGGCAACATTCTTTCAAGTGAAATTACAAAACAGCCCGTTGCAGGTAAAACAATTGTATTAAATTTGGATAAGAAAATCCAAACTATAACTCAGTCGGCTCTTAAAGAGACCATTGACAAAATGCAGGCCGAGGGCGGTACGGTTACCGGTGGAGCGGCGGTCATGATGAATGTAAAAAACGGTCAAATTTATACTGCCGCAACATATCCATCCTATGACCTTACCACCTATACCGAAAATTACAAAAAATTAGCGGCTGATACTAAGGGGCTTCCCCTTACAAACCGTGCTTTTAACGGAATTTATCCTCCCGGCTCGACCGTTAAGCCTGTGGTGGCTGTTGCCGCATTAGAAAATAAACATTTGCTTGAAGATGAGCATGTTGTTTGTCTTCAAACATATAAATATTTCAGTGATTATCAGCCCAGCTGTATGGGAAGACACGGAAGCATTGGACTTAAAAACGCCCTTTCAAAGTCCTGCAACTACTTTTTCTTTGAAATGGGAAAGCGTGTAGGAATTACTACCATGACCAAATATTTTAAAATGTTCGGTCTTGGCAATAATACTGGACTTGACCTAGGCGCAAGCACAGGACTTTTAATCGAGCCTGAGTCTGACGGACTTGGCGGTAATACACTGCAAGCCGCGATAGGACAAATGAACGCCTTTACCCCGTTACAACTTGCAATTTATGTATCTACCTTGGCAAACGAAGGTACACGATACAGCGCAGAGCTTGTTAACCGTGTTGTTTCCTATGATATGAGCAAGGTTTATAAAACCTTTGACCCCTCGGTAATGGAGAATATTGAAATAAGCGATAAGACCATTGCTGCTGTTAAAGAGGGAATGCTCTCGGTTACCGAAGACGGTACGGGAAGCGCTGTGTTTAAAAGCTATCCAATTAAAATCGGAGGTAAAACCGGTACCTCTCAGGTTGAGGGTAAAGCAGACCATTCGGTATTTATTGCCTTTGCTCCGTTCGATAATCCCGAAGTTGCAATAGCTGTTGTTTTGGAGCACGGTTCCTCGGGTTACAGCACCAATTCTGTGGCTAAATCTATGATGGATGCTTATTTCTTTGCAGATGAAATAACCATTGATACAACCAAGCCGTTTGAAGTTTTAAACTGATATTTAATTGACAAATATGTCATTTTGTGGTACATTATGTCTTGTAAAAATAACAAAACGAGGCTTTAAATGAATAAAATTATTGCCGTGACCTCCGGCAAGGGAGGTACAGGAAAATCGACCTTCAGCGTAGGGCTGGCACTTGCCTTGAAAAAGGCTGAAAAAAGTGTGCTTATGATTGATATGGACTCAGGGCTTCGGTGTCTTGATTTGTTGCTTGGCGTCGATGAGCAGGTTATTTTCGACATTTCGGACGCTTTGGCAGGAAAGCCGCTTGACGCTTGTGTTCTGCACTCACCGAAATATTCGGGGGTTGACCTTATCCCTGCTGCAATTAATGAGTTTTGCCCCTCGGCAGAAGACTTTGGCAATTTTGTCGAAAAGGTTTCAAGACTTTACGATGTAGTTATAATCGATTGTCCCTCGGGTTCGGATTTTACCCTTTACAGTATGCTTCCTCGCGCGACTGAGTTTGTGTGTGTTTGTAATCCTAATCCGGTATCGGTAAGGGACACCGCCACGGTGGGAAGCCGCTTGCGTGCCATAGGCAGAAACGGAAGAATTATTATAAACAAATATGATTACTACTGTATAGGAAACTCTGTTTTTAAAACGCTTGACGATTTAATAGATATTTCAGGACTTAAACTTTTGGGTATAATACCTTTAAGCCTAAAACTTGAAATCGCCTTTTACGGCGGATATTTCCCCATAAAAGGAAAGGAATTTAAGGCTTATAAAAGAATAGCAACACGGCTTATGGGTGAATCTGTACCCATTCCTAAGCTATCTAAAATATAGAATAAATGCAGTTCGAGGTTAATACCTGTTGTTCTGCGGAAAAGGAGTAGTTTGATGAATATTGCACTTATTGCCCACGACGCTAAAAAGGAACTTATGGTTCAGTTTTGTATCGCTTATTGCGGTATTTTAAGCCGTCATTCCCTCTTTGCTACCGGTACAACCGGAAAAATGGTAGCTGAATCAACAGGTCTTAATATTATGACTTTTTTAAGCGGCGAACACGGCGGTGCACAGCAAATTGCTTCTCGCATCGGTTGCGATGAAATTGATATGCTCCTTTTATTTAGAGACCCGCTTAGTCCCAAGCCGAACGAGCCCGATGAAAATGCTCTTATTAGGCTCTGCGATATTCATCAGGTGCCGGTTGCTACAAATATTGCAACAGCAGAGGTTCTCATTCACGGCCTTGAAAGAGGAGACCTTGATTGGAGAGAAATTATAAATCCTAAACATTAATTCTTTCAGGCTGCTTTTAGCAGCCTGAAAATACGATAGGTGATATAAATGAGTGAAATTAATAAGGCTCCGAGAGGCACTAATGATATTCTGCCTGAGGAAAGCTATAAATGGCAATTTGTTGAAAAAAGGCTGATGGAAACGGCAGCCCTTTTTGGTTTTAGGGAAATACGCGTTCCCGTATTTGAGCACACTGAGGTTTTTACAAAAAATGTCGGTGATACTACCGATGTTGTTCAAAAGGAAATGTACACCTTTAACGATAAGGGTGACCGTTCAATCACCCTTCGTCCCGAATTTACGGCAGGTGTTATTCGCAGTGTTATTGAGCATTCGCTTACCTCTGCCGCACTTCCCGTAAAGGTTTGCTACTGCGGTGGATGTTATCGTTATGAAAAACCTCAGGCAGGCAGACTTCGTGAATTTCATCAGTTTGGCGCAGAATGTGTAGGTGCTGCCTCTCCTGCCGCTGATGCTGAGGTTATTTCGCTTGCAAACTCACTCCTTGCAAGCCTTGATATCAAAAAAATCTCTCTTGAAATCAATTCCATCGGATGTAAGTCCTGCCGTGAAAAATACCACGCTGCTTTAAAGGAATATTTCAGCGTGAACAAGGATAACCTTTGCGGCACCTGTAATGAGCGTCTTGAACGCAATCCTATGAGAATTCTTGACTGTAAATCTCCTGTTTGCAGTAAAATTGCCGCAGATGCCCCGATTATGCTTGATTTCCTTTGTGATGAATGCTCGCAGCATTTTGAGGGTGTTAAAGGACACCTTGATGCGATGGGCATTGAATATACAGTTAATCCCCGTATTGTAAGAGGTCTTGATTATTACACCCGCACGGTATTTGAGTTTGTTTCAAATAATATAGGTGCACAAGGAACCGTTTGCGGCGGCGGACGATATGACGGACTGCTTGAACAAATGGGCGGTCAGCCCTCCCCTGCTCTTGGTTTTGCGATGGGTGTCGAACGGTTGCTTATGGTTATGGAATCGGAGCAGATTCCCGCGCCTGTACCTGAACCATGTGATATCTATATTGCTCCTATGGGCGAGGCTGCCTCTGTCAAAGCCACTGCCTTGTGCTGTTTGCTAAGAAACGAAGGGTTTGAGGCTCTTACCGATATTGTGGGCAGAGGTCTTAAAGCCCAAATGCGCTACGCAAACAAAATAGGTGCGCTTTATACCGTTGTGCTTGGTGATTCAGAGCTTGAAAGCGGTAAGGTAAACCTGAAATGTATGGAAAACGGCAGTGAAAAGGAAATAGCGCTTGACAATATCGTAGAAGAACTTTATTCTGCCCGTATTTCATCCTTTGCCGAGAAATTAGATATTTAAAGCTTAGACTGCTTATCATAATTCAATAGTAAAAACTAAGGGGCTACCTCGCTAAATTTAGTGAGGTAGCCCCTTATGATATAGCAAAATTTCTTATTAACAAAATGAGTTCGGCACAAGGCCAAACTCATTTAAGCTATTTTATTTGCCGTAAAGCTCTGCGAGTTTTTCAAGATGCTCACGAGCCTGTTTTGCAGTCTCGGCAGCCTTGTCGAAGAGCTCCTCTGCACGCTCGGGGAAGGAACGTGTAAGTGAAGCGTAACGAGCTTCGCCGAGGATGAACTCCTTATAATCAGCAGTAGCAGGCTTGCTATCAATTGAGAGAGGATTCTTGCCCTCTGCTTTTAGTGCAGGATTGAAGCGGAACATGTTCCAGTAGCCGCAATCAACTGCCTTCTTCATTTCCTTCTGACAGTTAACCATACCACCCTTAATAGAGTGCATTTCGCAAGGTGCATAACCGATGATAAGTGAAGGTCCGTTATAAGCTTCTGCTTCCTTAATAGCCTTCAAAGTCTGGTTCTGGTCTGCGCCCATAGCAATCTGAGCTACATAAACGTAACCATAAGACATTGCTATTTCAGCAAGGCTCTTCTTAGCGATAGCCTTACCTGCGGCAGCGAACTGAGCAACCTGACCTATCTGAGAAGCCTTAGAAGCCTGACCGCCGGTATTAGAGTAAACCTCGGTATCGAATACCATAATGTTTACATCGTTACCACTAGCTAAAACGTGGTCAAGACCACCAAATCCGATATCGTAAGCCCAACCGTCTCCACCGAATATCCAAACGCTCTTCTTGGAGAGGTATTCCTTGTTTGCAAGAACTGCGGGAGCTGTGGGGCATCCTGCCTTTGCAGCATTCTCAAGTTCTACAACCAAAGCTTCGGTAGCTGCGGTGTTAGCTTCACCGTCATCTAATGTTGCAAGGTACTTATCAGCAGCAGCCTTGAAATCTTCGCTTGCCTTGTCGGAAGCTGCCATTTCACGAACCTGCTCAATAAGCTGTTCGCGAACAGCCTTTTGTCCTAAGTACATACCAAGACCGTGCTCAGCGTTATCCTCGAACAAGGAGTTAGCCCAAGCAGGACCGCGACCGTTAGCATCTACGGTGTATGGAGATGTTGCAGCAGGGCCGCCCCAGATAGAAGAACATCCGGTAGCGTTCGAGATATACATTCTGTCACCGAAGAGCTGTGTAATAAGGCGAGCATAAGAGGTTTCTGCACAACCTGCGCAAGAGCCCGAGAACTCGAGTAAAGGCTTCTTGTACTGGCTTGTGATAAGGTTTGCAGAGGTAGCAACCTCAGCCTTTTCAGTAACCTCGCTTACGCAGTAATCAAATACTGCCTGCTCAGCTTCCTGACTCTCGCGAGATACCATTTTAAGTGAGTTTGTGGGACATACGCCGATACAAACTCCGCATCCCATACAGTCAAGCGGAGAAACTGCAAGGGTGTACTTGTAGTTGGTCTTGAAGATGGGCTTTGTGCCAAGCTTCATATTGTCGGGAGCCGCTGCAACCTCTTCCTCTGTAAGTGCATAAGGACGAATTGTAGCGTGGGGGCAAACAAAGGCACACTTGTTACACTGAGCACAGGTAGTATTGTCCCAAACAGGAACAGTAACTGCAACTCCGCGCTTCTCGTAAGCCGAAGCACCCTGCTCGAAGGTTCCGTCAGCATATTCAACGAATGCAGATACGGGGAGAGAATCTCCGTCCATCTTAGCAACCGGCTTCATAACGGTATCTACCATCTTTACGAGCTTGTCAGGTCCGTTTGATGCTGTCTCAGCTACATCGTCAGCTGCATCTGCCCAGCTAGCCGGAACATCAATCTTAACATAAGCGGTAGCACCGGCATCAATAGCCTTATGGTTCATATCTACTACATCCTGACCTTTTTTGAGGTAAGACTTTGTAGCAGCGTCCTTCATATACTGAATTGCATCTTCTCTGGGCATAATGTCAGCAAGAGCGAAGAATGCAGACTGTAAAATTGTGTTGGTACGCTTGCCCATTCCGATAGAAGCAGCAAGGTCGATAGCGTTAACGGTGTAGAGCTGAACATTGTTCTTAGCGATGTAACGCTTTGCCTCAGCAGGCATGTGCTTGTCAAGCTCTTCAGCAGTCCACTGGCAGTTGATTAAGAATACACCGCCGGGCTTAACGTCGTTAACCATCTTGTAGCCCTTAATTACATAAGAGGGGTTGTGGCAAGCAACAAAGTCAGCCTTGTTGATGTAGTAAGGTGACTTAATCGGCTTATCTCCGAAACGAAGGTGAGAAATGGTAATACCACCAGTCTTCTTTGAGTCATACTGGAAATATGCCTGAACATACTTGTCTGTATGGTCACCGATAATCTTAATAGAGTTCTTGTTTGCACCAACGGTACCGTCACCGCCGAGACCCCAGAACTTGCATTCCTTGGTTCCCTCAGCAGCGGTGTTGGGCGAAACCTTCTCTTCAAGAGAAAGTCCGGTAACGTCATCTACGATACCGATTGTGAACTGGCTCTTAGGAGCGTCCTTAGCGAGTTCATCATATACAGCAAAAATGCTGGAAGGAGGAGTATCTTTAGAACCAAGACCGTAACGGCCGCCTACAACCTTAATGTCGGTTCTGCCCATAGCGGTAAGAGCTGCAACAACATCTAAGAATAAGGGTTCGCCTAATGCACCGGGTTCCTTAGTACGGTCAAGAACAGCTATCTTCTTAGCAGATGCGGGAACTGCTTCTGCTAACTTTTCAGCAGAGAAAGGACGGTAAAGTCTAACCTTAACAAGACCTACCTTCTCACCCTTAGCGGTAAGATAATCAATCACCTCTTCTGCAACGTCACAAACAGAGCCCATAGCTACGATTACACGCTCAGCATCGGGTGCGCCATAGTAGTTGAAGAGCTTATAGTCGGTACCAAGCTTAGCGTTAACCTTATCCATATATTCCTCAACAATAGAGGGAACTGCATCATAATACTTGTTGCAAGCCTCACGGTGCTGGAAGAAGATATCTCCGTTCTCGTGTGAGCCGCGCATTACAGGATGCTCAGGATTTAAAGCACGCTTACGGAATGCATCAACTGCATCCATATCGCACATTTCTTTAAGGTCATCAAAATCCCAAACCTGAATCTTCTGGATTTCGTGAGATGTGCGGAAACCGTCAAAGAAGTTAATGAAAGGAACACGGCTCTTGATTGTTGCTAAGTGAGCAACTGCACCGAGGTCCATAACCTCCTGAGTATTGGTTTCTGCGAGCATCGCAAAGCCTGTCTGACGGCAAGCATACACGTCGGAATGGTCACCGAAAATGTTAAGAGCGTGAGAGGCTACGCAGCGTGCTGAGACGTGGAATACGCAGGGTAGCAATTCACCTGCTATCTTGTACATATTAGGAATCATAAGTAAAAGACCCTGTGAGGCTGTGTATGTTGTAGTAAGAGCACCTGCTCCGAGTGAGCCGTGTACTGTTCCGGCAGCACCTGCCTCAGACTGCATTTCCGCAACCTTTACGGTTGTTCCGAAAATGTTTTTTAGACCCTGTGCCGACCACTGGTCAACATAGTCTGCCATAGGGCTGGACGGGGTAATCGGATAAATACCGGCAACCTCAGTAAACGCATAGGAAACGTGAGCCGCAGCGTTATTACCGTCCATGGTTTTAAACTTTCTTGCCATGAAATTTTCCTCCTTGAAATTTGGATAAAAGGTATTCCTTTTAGGACATACCAATACAACTAATATAATACTACTTTTATTTTGATTTGTAAATAGAAAATGTCGAAAAATTACAAAAAAGTGCAGAGCTTTACGCTCTGCACAAAACCTTAATCGTTATATCCGTTTGGATTTTTACTTTGCCAGTTCCAAGTATCGCGGCACATATCATCGACATTCTTTTTTGCTTTCCATGAAAGAAGCTTTTCTGCCTTATTGGCATCTGCATAAACTTCGTCAGGATCACCGGGACGACGGGGGTCAATAACAAATGGAACCTCTGCGCCCGAAGCCTTAACAAAGGCATCACGGAGTTCAAGAACCGAAATTCCGTTACCCGTGCCAAGATTTATAGCCTCGCAACCCTTATTTTTAAGCGCCCATTCTACCGCCCTTACGTGTCCTTCTGCCAAATCAACCACGTGAATATAATCGCGCACGCCCGTTCCGTCTTTTGTGTTGTAATCGTTTCCGAAAACGTGAAGCTTTTCAAGCTTTCCGACAGCAACCTGAGAAATGTAAGGCATAAGGTTGTTAGGAATTCCCTTGGGGTCCTCTCCTATTGTACCGCTTTCGTGTGCTCCGATGGGATTGAAGTATCTGAGCAATGCGATAGACCAAGTATCATCCGAAACAAAAACATCGCGAAGAATTTCTTCTATAAAATATTTTGTTCTGCCGTAGGGGTTTATTGCACCAAGAGGCATATTCTCGGTAAGAGGCATTTCCTTTGCGGTGCCGTATACGGTAGCAGAGGAAGAAAAAACTAATCTTTTACAGTCAAACTCCCTCATAACCTCTAAGAGAACAATAGTCGAAATCAGGTTGTTGTCGTAATATTCGATAGGCTTTTTAACCGATTCTCCTACAGCTTTAAGACCTGCAAAGTGAATAACCGCTTCTATATCATTTTCAGAGAAAATCTTGCGTAAGGCTTCCTTGTCGCGAACATCCTCTTTATAGAACTTTACTTTTTTGCCGACTATTTTTTCTACTCTTTCAAGAGAAACCTCGCTACTGTTGTCAAGATTATCTACAACTATTACATCGTATCCTGCACGGAAAAGCTCTATACATGTATGGCTTCCGATATATCCTGCTCCGCCTGTGGTCAAAATCGCCAAAGTAATCACTCCAAAACCAATAATTTACATTTTAATTATACCTTGCTCTCCCTCCAAAGTCAATTGCTTTTGTTTGCTCTGATGATATATAAAGTATTCTGATATTTTTGTTAAATATTCTATATTTACAATTTGACAAAATATGATATAATAAATGATACCACTTCAAAGAAAGGAGCACTATATGGATTATATTTTGAATAATCAGGCTTTATTAAGCCCTGCCGTAATACCATCTGAGGTTACCGACAAATATTTAAAGTTAGCTTCGGGTGAACAGTTAAAGGTGCTTCTTTACTTTGTGCGCAACATATATTCGGGAATTGAAGCTAAGGATATTTCCGATTACTTAAAGATTGCTGAGAGCGAGGTTTTAGATGCTCTTAATTTTTGGGAACAGACAGGTATTCTCATTAAAACAGGTGTTGCTAAAACTACCGAGGAGAAGAAAGAAAAGGTTGCCGTAAAGGCTCTTTCTGTAAAGCCGACACGGGAGGAAATTGCTTCTTTAAGCCAAACCGACCCGATGGTAAGCTTTTTGCTTCGCGAGGCAGAGCTTAAATTCCGACGAGCACTTAGAGGCAGTGAGCTTCAAACTCTTGTTTGGCTTTATTCCGACTACGGAATGGATATTTCCCTTATACTTATGTTGGTTGAATACGCAATAAGTGAAAATCGTGCGAATATCGGTTTTATTGAATCTACCGCTCTTAATTGGATAGAAACGGGTGTTGATTCTATTGCCTCTGCCGAAAAATACATAGAAGAGCAGAGCCGTAAAAAAACTTCTTGGTCAATAGTTCAGCGTCTTTTTGGCTTGGAGCAACGAAACCCGACTGCAAAAGAACTTGAATTTTGTTACCGCTGGATAGATGAATGGGATTTCAAAAGTGATATGCTCAAACAGGCGTACGATAAATGCGTTGATGCTAAGGGTAAGGTAAGTTTTAGCTATATCAATAAAATCTTGGAGGCCTGGCATAAAAACGGAATTTCTTCTCCTGCAAGCTTAAATAAAGATACTAAACCCTCAAAGAAAAAGGTCGGCGGCAGTTTTTCCGCCTACGACAAATCTCTTGTGGATAAGCTTTTAAACAGCGATGATTAAACGAAGGGAAAGTGTGACAGGAAGTACCGCTATTGGTTTCATTCTTCTGTCAGCTTAGGTGATACATAATGGGATACAGAAACGAGATATATAGTAAGGCCCTTGGCATTAAGAAAAACGAGGTTAAGACAGCTAACGCTATATACGAAGCAGAAATTTCCGCTTTAAGAGAGCAAAATAAAGAATTTGCTGAGCTTGAACGCGAAATGAATTCCATCGGCTCTGCTTTGGCTTTGTCTGCGATTTCGGGAGACAGTGAAAAGCTTGACCGACTTAAAGCGATATGCAATAAGCTAAATGAAAAAAAGAATAAGATTTTAAAGGATGCAAAAATAAGTCGTCCTTCTGCTCTTTGCAAGATATGTAACGATGACAACTATGTTGCCGGAAAGCTTTGCTCCTGCGTCCTAGAAATTGCAAAACAGCTCACATTTTCAGAGCTTTCCTCCTCTCTTCCCATAAACGACTGCACCTTTGAAAACTTTAATTTGGACTATTATTCGGATGAAGAGGATGCCGAAGGTTTTGTTCCGAGAAAGAGAGCGGCGGCACTTCTCAAACTCTGTCGTGAGTTTGCCGATAATTTTCCGTCAGTTTCCTCTTCACTTTTGTTCACGGGAGAGGCCGGACTTGGAAAAACCCATCTTTCCTTAGCTGTTGTTGTAGAGGTTGCAAAAAAGGGATACGGCGTTGTTTACGGCTCTGCATACAATCTTTTATCGGCGGCTGAGAAGGAGCATTTTTCATACAGCGGGGAAACTGAGAAGGAAGACGCTCTTCTTAACTGTGATTTGCTTGTTATAGATGACCTTGGAACCGAGTTTTTAACAAGCTATACCTCCTCTTTAATTTATAACATAATAAACACGAGAATTCTTAATCGCAAACCCACCATAATAAATACAAACCTAAGCTTCGATGAGCTTGAAGCCAGATATACGGCAAGAATTACATCGAGATTTATTGGCAACTATGAAATGAAAAAATTCATAGGTTCAGACATACGCCAAATTAAAGCACTAAAATAACAATTAACAAAAAAATAGCAGGTATAAGAAAATCTTATACCTGCTATTTTTTTAAAAGGTAATCTTTGATACCTCGTTAAAGGTTTCAAGGTCAAATGAGTTTATTCCAAATCCGTGGACTAAATAGAAATAGTCATCTATCCAAATAAATCTGGCTGCCGTAAGGTCGGCTTTACCGATAGGCATTGTTGCTTTTAGGAAAAAGCCGTTGTCTTTATCATATCCGTAAATATAGACATTTGCCTCGCCTTTATAATTCATAGCGGCAAAAGCTATGATGTTTTTGTTCTCATCAACCATTATTGCCTTGTGGTTTGAGGAGGCCTCGGAAAAGGCAGATTCTAATACCGTAACATTTTCCTCGCTTACATCGGCGGGATTGCTTACATCAAACATTGAAAGTTTAAGACCGTTTGTTCTGCCCTCTTCGGTGGCGCTTTGTCCGAAACCAAACAGCTTGCCCTCACCAAAGGGATGCAGATACTCAGAAAATCCCGGAATTTTAAGCTCGCTTAAAACTGTTGGCTGTGTAGGATTGGAAAGGTCAACCGTAAAGAGCGGGTCAACCTGCTTGAAGGTTACAAAATATCCTGTTTTGCCGTCAAATCGCACCGAGTAAACATTTTCATCAGGGGCTAAATCCTCAATTTTTCCTACAACTTTAAGGTTTTTGTCAAGCACATAAAGTGCGTTGTATTTTTCCACCTTATAGGAGACAACACCCGATACTCCGTCGTCGTTTCTATCCTGCTTGCCCTTTTGGACTGTGGTTACTATACGAAGATTGCCCTCATACTCATCCATTGAAAACTGGTTAAGAGGTCTTCCGCTGACTTCACCCATAGCCTCGGTCTTTACAGCGTTCTTTGAAAGGCCTAGTTTTACAATATAAGATGTATTCACTGTTTCATTTTCATTTATAGTCTTATTCTTTGTAAATGTAAAATAAAGACTATCATCATCGCAGTAAATATTCTCGGCTCCGCCCAAAATTGCCTTTTCGGCGGTCACCTTTATTTCGCCAATACTAATCGCCGATACAACAAGATAATCAGAGCTTGTGAAGTTATTTATGCAGGTAATACTGCTTTCTTTTAAAAGCTCATTATCTATTGTTGGAACAAAGGTCGTAGGCTCTTCCTTTTTAATGTCCGCGCCTACATAATAGTTTGAAACAAGATAAACTGTACCGTCTATCATACGGGAATTATGATAGCTTCCGCTTTGAGTAACCTCGCCTAGCGTTTGCGGATTTGTCTTGTCGGTTAGGTCATACACCCTTAAAACAGTTTTTTGAGAATTGATTTTAGTGCCTGTAATCTGTTCGGACAGAATAACCGAAAGCTTATTAGACCATAAGAAAAGTCCTCTTATACTATAATTTTCTTCAATTTCTATCGAATTAATAAGTTCAAGCTGACCTTCCAAAGCCTTAGCAATTTTAATGGTATTTCGGTTTGCAGTATAAATATACTCTCCATCAGTCTTGACAATATCTGTTTCATCTACTCCTGCAACCTGATTATTTGTGGTTGAGTGAAGCGGCTTATCGGAGGACGAGCCATCGGTTTCGGGTGTTTGGACGGATTCATTATTTGTAGATGGCTTCATACCTTCCATTTTACTTCCCGTGCCCGTTGTACCAAGGTCGTCGGCATCTCCGTCATAAATAACATTAGAACCGCTCTTTCTTGCAAGCTCAATAGCGTCATAAATATCCGCATATTTCATACCTGGCAAGAGCAC
>JAFXIJ010000034.1 GCA_017533175.1 Clostridia bacterium | reverse complement strand
TTCTATCGCCGACTGCGCTCTCCGACGTATTCATATACGCCTCTCGGTTGCATTCGACGATTTTTGCTCAAAATTAAGCTAGCCCCAAAAGGAGCTTCGCACTAAGAATTCAGCTTTTTTCTTGTTTCTGCCCATAGAGCATTGATTTTGCTGAATTCTTAATGACTCAGCCCCTATATAAAACAAATTACTTTGCAAGCTTATTTCCAAAGCGGGCTTTTGCAACATCAATAATTCTTGCAATAGCCGGACTAAATATAACATTTACGATAAGCTCGAAAACAAAGTTAAGTCCGACAAAGAAAATAATTAGGTATGCACCAAGTGATAGCCCCTCGGCAACAGCTCCTGCGCTTACGGTATCTATAAAGAATACAAGACAACCGATAAGGAAAATTCCCGTATTTACCACAGGACAAACCACAGCGCTTGCCATAATGGCAAGATAACGGTTGTATTTCTCAAGCAGCTTATACACAATTCCTGCCGCAAGACCTGCCAAAATTCCCTTAACCATAACGGTGATGATAGTTCCGGGAATGCTGAGACCAAACCAGAATACAGCATCAGCAGTTGCAAAGAACACTGCACCGGATACTCCGCCGAGAATTGCTCCGGCAACAGGTCCGCACAAGGCAGCACCTAAAACCACCGGCACAAGTGTCAGCGAAATTGAAGCCAGGCCGCCGATTTTGATAAATCCGCCAAAATACGACAGTATGGCAACAATTGCGCAAAGAAGCGCAAGCAGCACCATTTTTTCGGTTGACATTCCTTTTTTGTTTGTTGTTTTCATAAATCCTCCTTGCTGTCGTCCACTCTAGGGTACAACGCATATAAATTTATATTATCCGCCTGAGCGGTAATATACAATAAACAAAATTTTATTATTTAATTTTAAACCCTGTTTTTCCTATACAGAATATTAAGACCTTTGAGCACAAGATTCTCATCAGTTGTAATGTTATGTTTACATAGCGGGACAATTAGCGATGCCATAGCTCCCGTCGCGATAACCTTAAGCTCTGTTTTTTGCTCCTCGTTTATCCTGTCTATCATTCCGTCTATAAGGCAGGCATTTCCGAACAAAACGCCCGAGCGCATACAGTCTGCGGTATTTTTCGCTATAACCGAGCTTGGTACCTCAAGACTTACCTGAGGCAGTTGGGCAGTCTCTTTTGCAAGTGCGTTAAGCCCCATAACAACTCCGGGTATAATTGATGTACCGATAAATGCACCGCTTTTATCCGTAGCAGTCATCTTTGTCGCAGTGCCGATATCAACAATCAAAGCAGGACTGCCGTATATATAATGCGCTGCAACCGAAGCGGCAATAAGGTCGGCTCCAACCGACGAGGGGATGTCGCACCTGATACCTATTCCGCTTTTTATTCCAGGACCCACAAGAAGCGCATCTTTATCAAAGAGGAATTTTACCGCATTTTTTAAAACTGCATTAAGTGACGGCACAACAGAAGCAATTATTACTCCCTCAACCTCTTCCCTGCCTATTCCGTAAAGCCCGAGAGCATTCAGTATACCGACAGCATATTCGTCATCGGTCCTTTTGCAATCGGCAAAAAGCCTTGAAACAAATTTTAACTCCTCCGCCTCAAAGCCGCCAATGGTTATATCCGTATTACCTATATCAATAGCTAATATCACAGCACACCGCCGCCTCTCATTGTTTTACAACACAATTTTACCACAAACCATTAAAAATGTCAAGATTTTATCCTTATTCCAAGTTTGCTTTTCTGCGTGACTACGCCTATTATAAAGGCTTTCTCGCAGCCTTCAAAAGCCACCTTGGCAAATCGCCAAAGGAATATAAAAAATCAGTGCGATGATTTTCGGTAAAACATCATGACGATAGAGCGATAAGCTCGGGCGACTGCCGTAAGCGGTACATCTATGCTGCTTGCGTTCAGAAAAAGCTCAAGAATTTACAGAATAGTCTTTTTTAAATCCATGCGCTCCGAAAATTTGCCATTGCCCAACGCCAAGACGTTGCATAACAGCCGCTCGTTCCTCGGCACATAGCTTAGGGTCTGTGTCTACCGATGTCATTAAAATCGGCGCATATTGATTATATTCGGCCTGCTCCTTGGTTAAACCGTGAACATTAATATAAATATCTCCTGTTAAAGCCACGTGGTGAATATAATCTATCAAAACTATCTCTCCGGGCAAATGTCCGCCCTTGCCTTCGTAAACCTCAAAATGCATTTCGCCAAAATCAAAGAATCCGATTTGAGTAAGCGGTTCGGTAAGATTATCCTGTTCCTTCCACAAGTATTTGATTTTTTTGGGTTCTGTTGGCTTGTATGAAGTAAGAATCTTACAGATATTGATATAGGGCTTATGAAGCGGATTTTTTTCACGGTAGCCATCATTTCCGAGATATTCGCTCTTTAAGCACAATGCGGTTTTTTCACTCGCTATAATCTCATCAAACAGAGGCAGCAGGCCGCAATGATCCACATCAGCATGGGTAACAAGAATTGTTTTTCTTTCATTATCAAAGTCAGGCAACTCCTTTTTGAAAATTTCAATCATTTCATCCCTGTAACACGCGTATCCGCTATCTACAAACAAAAATCTACCGTCGCTTTTTATAATTAATGTGTTGCTGCCGCATGGCGGCTCTATTAAGATAATCTCCGTTCTGTCTGTTATTTTATGCTTGCTGATTCTTGGCATAAATGCCTTGCCCTTTGATACACCCAGCAGCTCGGCAAACTTGCTTATGCTGTCAAATGTCCTGTAAGGGGACATCCCCTGCTCATCAAGAGTTTGCATAGCAAGATTAACGTGAACCAAAAGCTCGCGGCTCACATCATCCGAAACACCTGCCGATTTAGCAAGGCCCATAACATAATTGCTGTAAAATATACTGTTATCATAAACCTTTTCAGAGCTGTTGTAGTCAATTACCCGAACTCTGCAAAGCTTTTCTGCCTCGGTTAAAAACGCAGTAATTTTATCAACATCTTCAACATATAATCCCATTTTGAAGTATTGATAATCAGTACCGTTTTCTTGCGAGCTGATATATGAAATATTGAAATTAAAATCATTGATAAGTGTCAAAACGCTCGTAACGCTGCCGGGAACATCCTCGAGACAGAATTCTATTAAAACAACACTTGTTTTATTCGCGTTGCTTTGCAGATAACCTATCTTTTCCAGCTCCACGTCTGCTTTTTTCAATTGCTCTTCTGTGCCCTCGGCATCAATGAATAGAGTATGTGAATCTACTGCCTTATTGTAGCTCACACGGGTTATATTGATCCCCAATGCGGAAAAGCACTTGCTTGCTTTTAAAAATGCGCCGATGTGATTCGGCATCGAAGTAACGTACGTCTTTTTCATTTCATCACCACAATTTACACAACTATGCTTTTAATCTCTGTTTAGTAACAGTTTTTCGTTTTCTCAAAAACCTACTTCCTTTACAGTACA
>JAFXIJ010000033.1 GCA_017533175.1 Clostridia bacterium | reverse complement strand
TTATTGAAGGCGAAAGAATATAACTTGTCATCTGATATTTTAAAAATAAATGTACTTTTTAAAGAGGCAGATAAAAAACTGTTGACAAAACGCTCTCTGCCTTTTATCATTTTATTAAAGGATGTCAGTAAAGACTTTCCTTGCAGAACCAAACCGTTGGAGGAATCATAATGATTTTTGAAAAAATTACCGCAATTTTAGCAGACCAGCTCGATGCAGAAGCAGATAAAATGACCCCCTCAACCAAGATTGCAGATGACCTTGGTGCAGATAGCCTTGACCTTGTTGACCTTTTGATGTCAATCGAGGATGAGTTCGGCGTTGAAATTCCCGATGAAGAGGTTGAGAATCTCACAACCATCGGCGACGTGGTTGACTATATTTCTGAGCACAGCAACTAATACTACACAAAAAAATATAACAAGCAGATTGGGAAAACCAATCTGCTTGTTTTTTTATCTTCTCCAAGAAGAAGGCGAAAACAGAATGAGAATTGGGAATATTTCAAGTCTGCCTATAAGCATAACGGCGCAAAGTAAAAGCTTTGAAAAGTCGGTAAAGTGTGCAAAATTGGAGGCAGGTCCAACAGCCGCCAAGCCGGGTCCTACATTGTTAATCGCCGTGGTCACAGTGGTAAAGCCCGTAACCAAGTCACAGCTCTCGACGGCTATAAGCAGCAAGGTGCTTATAACAAAAATTATTATATACACAATTATAAAGGATGTGGTTCCTCGAATGGTTTCGGCCGCAACCGACCTTCCGTCCACCTTAACCGAGCGAACAAGATTTGGGTGCAGAAGGTATCCTGCCTCTCTCTTTGCGTTTTTGCCAAGCAAAAGAACCCTTCCCACCTTAATTCCGCCTGCCGTACAGCCTGTCGAGCCGCCTATAAACATGAGTAGCACGAGCATCGCCTGAGCCAACACAGGCCATTTGGTAAAGTCGGCAGTCGAAAAGCCTGAGGTTGTCATTATTGAGGCGACCTGAAAATATGCCGCTCTAAATGCGCCTTCGGTTCCATTATACTGACCGAAAATACTTAGCATTATAACAACAACCGCCGTTGCGGCTATACCTATATACCACCAAAACTCTTCACTTTTAAGAGCCTTAAAGATATGCCCCGTAAGCAAAAGATAAAAAATATTTAAGTTTATACCAAAAAGGAGCATAAAGGTTGCTATTACATACTGTATATAGGGTGAATAGCCTCCTATCGAGGTGTTCTTAATTCCAAAACCTCCTGTTGACGCGGTAGAAAAGGAATGTGTCAATGCCTCAAAGACATCCATTCCTCCAAAAAGTAGGAAAACAACCTCCACCACGGTTAAACCTAGGTATATTCCGTACATTACACGGGCGGTGTGGGCTATTTTAGGAACCAGCTTATCTACCGTCGGTCCTGGCACCTC
Source organism: Clostridia bacterium (assembly GCA_017533175.1). Taxonomy (GTDB): domain Bacteria; phylum Bacillota; class Clostridia; order Oscillospirales; family Acutalibacteraceae; genus SFWF01. The sequence continues at coordinate 16,660 of JAFXIJ010000033.1, read as the reverse complement.
AGCCCTCATAAGATGCATATAGCGTGCATTTTTCATGTCTGCCTTGGGCATAACGGCAAGCACGAAAACCAAAACTCCCATACCGCCGAGCCACTGTGAAAGGCTTCTCCAAAGCAGCGATGCGTGGGATAAGCCCTCAACATTAGCGACAACCGAAGCTCCTGTTGTCGTAAAGCCCGAAACTATTTCAAAAAATGCGTCAAAAAACGAATTCATCTCCCCCGTAAGCAAAAAGGGTACTGCTCCGAGCAGGGATAAAACAATCCAGCATAACGCAACCGAGATAAATCCATCGCGCGAGTGTATTTCGGTCTGCTGAGGCTTTTTAAAGCATAAGAGAAGGGATATTGCGCAGAGGGATGCTGCCCATAAAAAATAGGGTAAAAAGCTTTGTCCGTATATTATTCCGCAAACGGCAGGTGCCAAAAGGAAAAATCCTTCCACGCCGATAACCTTTCCGAGTATATACAAAACCATTCTGTAATTCATAATAAACGTCCTTTACAAAAGAATTTCATTAAGGTCAGAAATTCTTTGTCCCGCAGTAATTACAATAACACTGTCGCCCTTGGCAACCTCAGTATTTCCTTCTGGAATAAGAACCGTATTTCCACGGCTTATGCAGGCAATTATTATATTGGGTTTAAGGCTGAGATTTTTAAGAGCCTTACCGTTAAGCTTGCAATTCTCGGTGGCAATAAACTCCATAGCCTCAGCCTTGCCGTCAAGAATTTGGTAAAGGGTTCTCATTTCGTTTCCGTCAACATTCGACACCGCGCGGACATATCTTAAAATGGTTCTTGTGGTTATTTGTCTGGGTGCAACTATATTTGTATTGTTAATCTGACCTGACAACATCTTTACAAGCGCCGCTCGGTTTATCTTGCAGACCGTTTTTTCAACACCCTTTGATGCCGCATACATCGATAAAATCAAATTTTCCTCATCTATCTGTGTTAACGCTACGCATGCGTCAAAATCGAATATTCTTTCTGCCGAAAGCAGCTCATGGTCGGTGCCGTCGCCGCAGATTACAGTAACATTGTCAAGCTCCTCATCTAGTCTTGCCGCCTTTTCCGCGTTCTGCTCTATAAGCTTTATGTCAATTCCCGCGAAGGACAAACGCTTTGCTAAATAAAATGCTGTACGGCTTCCGCCTACTATTAGAACCGACTTTATTTTCTTCTTAGTAAGTCCCAGCGTTTTAAATATTTTAGGAAGGCTCTTGTGCGATGCCGAAAAATGAACCCTGTCGCCTTCCTTTATTACAAAGCCACCTGAGGGAATGATTACCTCTTCCTCGCGCTGAACTGCGCAAACAAGCATTTGAACATTAAGCTTTTTTCTAAGCTCCATAAGCTTCATTCCGCAAAGCACGCTGTCCTTTTCTACCGTAATTTCGGCAAGCTCTATTCTTCCCTTTGCAAAGGTTTCTATATTCATTGCGGCGGGAAACTCAATAAAACGCGCTATTTCGTTTGCCGCTTCAAGCTCAGGATTAATTACAAGGCTAAGCCCCAGCTTTGACCTCATAAAAGGCACTTGAAGTGAATACTCGGGATTGCGTACCCGTGCGACCGTCCGTTTAGCACCCAGCTTGCCCGCAACAAGACAGCTCATAATATTAAGCTCGTCCGAGCCGGTAACCGAGATAAAAATATCGCTTTCCTTAACGCCTGCCTCCTCCATAACCGTAAAGGAACCGCCGTTTCCGCAAAAGCCGATAACATCGTAATCGTTTACAAGTGTTTCCACAAGCTTTTTATCGGTTTCGATAACCGTAACATTATGTCCCTCAACCGAAAGCAGCTCTATAAGACTTCTTCCTACCTTGCCGCCGCCGACAATTATAATATTCATAAAACTTAAATCCTCTTTCAAGTATTTATTAAACTTTATTATACTCCCAACGCTAAATAATTTCAATTAATATTTATTTTCTTGAAAAGCATCTGGCGATGTGGTATTATTTTTACGATAAATTCTTTTTAGGAGGCAAAAAATGAAAATTGCCTTTTACACTTTGGGATGCAAGGTTAATCAGTATGAAACCCAAGCAATCGGTGAGGCTTTGGCAAAATCGGGACACACTGTTGTTTCTCGTCCTGCTGATGCCGACTGTATTGTTATAAACTCCTGCACCGTAACGGCAGAAAGTGACCGAAAAACCAGACAGGCGGTGCGCCGTTTTAGAAAAAATAACCCCCAAAGCATAATTGTGCTTAGCGGCTGTTTGCCTCAGGCTTTTCCCGATTCTGAGACTCTTTTATTAGAGGCTGATATAATTACGGGAAACAAAGCCCCCGAAAAAATCCCTTTTCTTATAGAGGAATTTCTAAAAACAAAAAAGCGGATTGTAAGCATTGCTCCTCACACAAAGGATGAATGCTACTCCACCCCACCCGTTACCGACTTTTCAAATCGCACTCGCGCCTTTATGAAAATAGAGGACGGCTGTGACCGCTACTGTACCTATTGTATTATCCCAAAAGCAAGAGGGAACATTCGTTCAAGAAGTCTTGAAAGCATAAAAAGGGAGGCAGAGGCTCTCTCGGAAAAGGGCTTCTCGGAAATTGTGCTTGTCGGTATAAACTTGACCTCCTACGGCAAGGACCTAGGTTTTGATATCTGCGATGCGGTGGCTGCTGCGGCAAAGCCCGAGGGCATTAAACGAATTCGTTTAGGCTCGCTCGAACCTGACCATATGAGCGACCGCCTTCTTGCTCGCCTTAAAGCAGAGCCGAAATTCTGTCCGCAGTTTCATTTAGCTCTTCAATCGGGATGTGACAAAACACTTAAACGTATGAACCGCCACTATGATACGGCTTTCTTTAAACAGCTTGTAGAAAGAATCCGAAAAAGCTTTGAAAACTGCTCTGTCACCACCGACATTATGGTCGGCTTTGCGGGAGAAACCGAGGATGATTTTAATAAAAGCCTTGATTTTTATAAAGAAATCGGTTTTGCAAGAGGACATGTTTTTGCCTATTCAAAAAGGCAGGGCACCTTTGCCGCCTCCTATGATAATCAGGTTTTAAAGTCTGAAAAGGAGCGCCGTGCGGCAGTTATGGCAAAAGCGGCAAGGCAGTGCGAGGCGGATTTTCTAAAATCCCAAATAGGTCTTACTGAGCCTGTCCTTTTTGAAACCTATAAGGACGGCTTTTCGGAGGGCTATACCGAAAACTATGCAAGGGTTAAGCTGAAAACAGATAAATCCTTGTCGGGACAAATTCTTAGTGTAAAGCTTTTGTCGGTAGAAAATGACTTCATACTGGCAAAGAAAACGAAACCGTAATATAATTATAAAAATATTTTGCTAAAACTGGCACATAAGATTGTAGGTGTTAAGGATCGTTATGAAAAGGAAGCGCTTGTCTTTATCAACAACACATATCATACTGTTTAGTTTTTTAGTTGCAATATTCCTTGGTTCTGTTTTGCTTTCACTGCCGATTAGCTCGGCAGACGGTAAAGCAACTTCTTTTGTTGATGCTCTTTTTACAGCAACAACCTCTACCTGCGTTACCGGACTGGTAGTGACGCCGACCGTTTTATCTTGGAGTGTTTTTGGACAGATTGTTATTCTTATACTTATTCAAATCGGCGGTCTTGGCGTTATAACAATTATGTCGGGAGTGATGATGCTCCTACATAAGAAAATGGGGCTTAGCGATAGATTGCTTTTGCAAGACGCATTTAATCTTAATTCTTTATCAGGTCTTAATCGATTTGTCAAAAAGGTTGTAGGCGGAACTTTTCTCATTGAAGGAATAGGAGCACTGCTCTATATGACAGTCTTTGTCCCTGAGTTTGGTGCAAAAGGAATATGGATATCTGTGTTTACAGCGATTTCTGCATTTTGTAATGCCGGAATTGATATTATTGCCACAAACAGTTTATGTGATTACGCACTGAATCCACTCATCAATATTGTAACTTGTGTTTTAATTATCCTGGGCGGTATCGGGTACATTGTTTGGTGGGATGTGCTTCGACTGTTCAAGCTGGCAAGAAAGAAGAAGGTAAGATTTTTTAGAGATCTTACCTTACACAGCAAAATAGCCGTTACCACAACAGCAATTTTGATTTTTGTCGGAGCATTATTGATTTTTACTTTTGAATATAACAATCCTCAGACAATAAAAAACTATACTCTGCCTCAGAAGATAGAGATGTCTATTTTTCAGTCTGTAACCACAAGAACCGCAGGTTTTGCAACAGTGCCGCAAGAAAACCTTACAAACGCTTCAGCGATAATCTGTCTGTTGTTGATGTTTATCGGCGGTTCTCCCGTCGGAACTGCCGGAGGTATTAAAACCGTCACCTTTGCTATCATCATTACATCGGCACTTGCTTCAATTAAAAGCAAAGAAGATACGGAGCTGTTTGACAGAAGGCTTACAAGACAGGCTGTCAGCAAAGCACTTGCCGTTACTTGTATGTCTTTTATTATAATGTTTGTTTCCACTATTGCTTTATCTGTCGTTGTAGATGCTAATGCTTTGGATATAGTTTACGAAACCGTTAGTGCAACAGCAACCGTAGGTCTTTCAAGAAATATAACCGCCTCTCTTGACACTATCGGCAAATTCATTATTATTATAACGATGTATCTCGGCAGAGTTGGTCCGATTTCACTCGCAGTAGCTTTGAATAAAAAGAAAGAAAATCAAAATATAGTCAGAAATCCGATAGAGGAAATCTGTGTTGGATAGGAGCTTGATTATGAGTATAAACAAAACGTATGCGGTGTTAGGTTTAGGAAGATATGGCAGATCCGTTGCAGAGGAGCTTGTGAATAATGGTGCCGAAGTGTTGGCGGTGGATATTGACCAAAGCAACGTAAACAGTGCAATTGAAACAATCCCTGTTTGCAAATGTGCTGATATTACCGAACCGGAAGCAATTAAAAGACTTGGCATCGCCAATATAGATGTTGTTATTGTTGCGATGGCAAGTAATCTTGAAGCGAGCGTGATGGCGATAACTCTTTGCAAAGAAGCAGGTGTTGAAACGATAATTGCGAAATGTGGCAACGAAATGCATCAAAAGATTTTAAGCCGTGTCGGAGCAGACAAGGTGATATTCCCCGAAAAAGAGTCTGGCGCAAGACTTGCTAAGAAATTGCTCACATCAGGCTTTTCGGAAATGATTGAGCTTTCAAATGAAGTATCTATGGTTGAAATTGATGTTAAAGACGACTGGGTTGGAAAAAATCTCATTGAGCTAAGCCTTAGAAAAAAATATACTATCAATGTTGTTGCCATTAAATCTGACGGCAACATCAACACCGACATAGACCCGACTCTCCCCCTTGAAAAAGAAATGCAGCTTATTGTTATTGCTAACACATTAAAACTTAAAAGGTTAAAATAGTATAAAGCTCGGTTATTGCCAAATAACCGAGCTTCTTTTTCTAAAACAAAATGCTTCCCGCAAGTCCAAAAACAATTCCTATTACGGCACCAACTAGAACATCTCTTATAAAGTGCACTCCGAGTAAAACCCTTTCGACCGCTATTATTAAAGCGAGCAGTCCGCAAATAATTCCAAGAACGGGAAACACAAAAAAGATGCTTACGGCAATAATGCTTGCCGAAAACACATGTCGGCTTGGCATTGATGAGCCTTTTTTATCCTTTTTCATAACCGCCGAAATACCGTAAACCTCATACGGCCTTTTTGCGTTCAGCAGTTTTCTTAAAACGCTTACAAGCACAAAGGGTATTGAGCAGGTAAGCGCCGAGCGTAAAAAATACTCATCGCCTTTGACCGCAAGATACAATAAAAAAACAGGGTAAATGGTATATACGGCAAGCTCGCACAACTTTTCTGTGAAAATTGCCGTTTTTGTAAACCTTTTATGAGCTATGAGCCACTCCATTGTTTTTTTGTATCTTTCCCTGTTCATTTTCTCATCCTTATTTTTGTATTGTCACATTATAAAACTCGGCAAAAAATCTCTCGTCGGGCATTTCCAGTTTTATAGGGAGTCCCGCCTCGGTCAGATAAAGTGACGCCTTGTCAGCGCCCTCACCTGCCGTTATCTTATATACGCCGTCGGTCTTTTTTGCCTTCCCGACACTCTCGCTTAAACAAAGCTTTTTATAAAACTCTTCCAGCACGCTTGAAAAGGGCATATTTCCGTCGGTCGGAGTATAGGAAATTCCGAGATATTCGGCAGTTACGCTCTCGCTGTTCACCTTTAAGGTAAAGCCTTCAAGGGTTTCGGGAAGCTTTATTACAGCCGTAAGCTCTCCCTCCTTGCTCATTACACAGTCGCAGGAATATACCTCATTGTAATAGGATATTTCTGCTACAAAGGATATGTTTTTAAGCTGTGGCTCAACCGAGCTTTTTGCAGAGCAGGAGGTAAGAGTAAAAATTAAAATAAAAACTACAAAAAATCTTTTCAAAAGCCATTACCCCTTTTTCCCAAAGGGAAAAGAAATTACAAAAGGTAAGGCAGTTCTTTTATAATATCGCCAGCCAGCATTCCTCTGACACTCAGCCTCTCCGCCGCCTTTTCGCCCGCAAGTCCGTGAAAATACACAGCGGCGGTAACAGCAGAAAGAGTGTCAAGCCCTTGTGCTATAAAGGAGGTAATTATTCCCGAAAGAACATCTCCGCTTCCTGCACTCGAAAGACCGGGAGTCCCCGTTAAATTAACAAAAATCTCTCCGCTTGGAGTCGCAACTAAGGTGTTTGCTCCCTTTAAGCAAAGATAAACCCCATATTCCGCCGCAAAACGAGATGCCGTTTCAATTCTGTTTTGCTCAATCTCAGAAACGGTAAGTCCCGTAAGCCTTGCCATTTCTGCCGAATGAGGCGTAAGCACAACATCAGCCTTTACCTTTTTAATAAATTCTATGTCGTTATATATGCAGTTTATTCCGTCGGCATCAATCGTAACGGGGTTTAAAGAGGAGGTTATAACCTCTCTTACACCCTGCTTCTTATTATTAGAGACGCCTATACCACAGCCTATAAGCACCGCGTCTGCCTGTGGCAGATAGTTTAAAACTGGCTTTATGTCTTTTTCTATATCGTTTAAAATTATAACCGCCTCTGGCACAGACACAGCCGTAGCGGTGTAATTTTCGGGCGGACATACAGCAAAAAGCTTGCCGACACCCGAACGCAGAGCCGCGCCTGCCGCCAAAATTGCCGCCCCCGGCATACCGTAGCTTCCGCAGATGCTGAGCATTGTGCCGCAGCTTCCCTTATGGGAGTTTTTATCCCTTAAAAGAAGTTTAGGTTTTTCTATTACCTTGCAAACAGGAGTAATGCTGTTGATTATCTGCTCATCTATACCTATTTTAAGCATTTTTACATCCTGGCAAAAGGCGTTTGACGGTGGAAGAATATGACAAGGCTTTAACGCCTCAAAGGTAAGGGTGCAGTCGGCTTTTACAGCTGTTCCCTCTACCTTGCCGCTGTCCGCTGTAACGCCGCTTGGCAAATCAACCGAATAAACATAAGCCTCGGCAGAGTTTATATGTTCTATTAGCAGCTTCTCTGTCCCCTCGGCATTTCCTTTAAAGCCGATACCGAAAAGAGCATCAACCAGAATGTCGCTGTCCCGTATAACACCTGCCGCAAGCGACATAAAGGAATCGGCGCGAATAACCTCTACGCCTTGGGGTAATCGGTCGAACATTAAGGCAGCCGCGCCCGTGCCGGCAGAAGCATTAGAGGTCAAAATAACCGCCACAGCCGCCGAATTTTCAAAAAGCTTGCGGGCAATAACAAAGCCGTCACCGCCATTGTTTCCTTTTCCGCAAACAACCGTGACCCTTTTATCTTTAAGGTCTTCTCTTTGGCGGATAAATCGGGCGGCAGCGGTGCCGGCGTTTTCCATCAGTCTTTCCTGTGAAATGCCTGCCTTTATCGCCGCATTTTCAGCCGCAATCATACCCTCTCGGTTAAAAACAACCATTCACAAAACCTTCCTTTTGTGTAAAAAGTAGTTAAAGAGCTATTCTCGGAACAGCCTTCTCAATAGCCTCTTTAATTCTCTTATCAGGAGCAAAAATGATTACAATCATCCCCTCGTTTTTATGAGGAACAATCATATACATAGCATCACCGTCCGCCTTATCGCAGAAGGTGTATATCTTTTTGCCAAAAAAGGACGGCATAAGCTCGGGAGTAAACCTGCCAAACCTTTCTGCGCTTGTGCAGTTTACCGCAACAATTCTCTTTCGGCTTGACTTAGCAGTGATTTTATCAATATCAAGGTCACCGTTTGTAAAGATGTACTCATACTCTACAAAAAGTTTACCCGATAGCTTCCAGGCAAAAAACAGTACAGCGACAATCGGCAAAAAGGACATTCCTTGCAGTATTATAAAGCAAAGCAAGGTCAAAAGTCCTGCCGCACCCCAAATTGCAAGATAAAGTGCCCAGTCCTTCGCTGTCATTTTCTTTTTAATTATCTGTTCGAAAAAAACGTCCATTTCTTTTTCTCTTTTCTTTTATTTCTTTTTCTGCTGTTTAAGCCAAACCTTCATTACAAGCTTGTGAGGCAGTAACTTTGTAGCAAGCACCTGCATACGAATTGACAAGCCGACAACCGACACATCCTTGCCCTTTTTCATATCACGAAGCGCTTTTTTGACAACCTCTCTCGGAGTAAAAAACTTGTTGTAATAGGTAATAATATCATCATCAACTACCGCTCTGTCAAAAAACTCGGTCCTAACCCAGCCGGGACACACCGCCATCATTTTAATTCCCGTGTTACGAAGCTCGGCGTTAACCGCCCTTGTAAAGGAAAGTACATATGCCTTGGTTGCGCCGTAAACAGCTATATAAGGTACTGGCTGGAAGGAGGAAAGCGAGCCCATTTGATAGACCCTAGACCCTCTCTTTAAATAGGGAAGAGTAATATATGTGACCGCTGTCAACGCCTTGGCATTGAGGTCGAGCATTCCAAGCTGGCTGTCAAGTGAAAGGTCGGAAAAAGCCTCAAACTTTCCGTATCCGCTGGCATTAACAAGCACAGCAACCTCAGGGCTCTTTTCTTCAAGCAGTTTTTTGTAACGGTCTATGTCCTCTCTGCTTTGAAGGTCCAAGGAAAGAGGCTTTATAAAGTCGCCCATTTCTTCTTTTAATTTAAAGAGCCTGTCTTCTCTGCGGGCAATTACCCACACCTCATCAAAGCTTTCATTCTCTGTCAGCTGTTTTACAAACTCTTTACCTATACCGCTTGATGCACCTGTTATAACCGCAATTTTCATTTATATTACCTATCTTATTCCGTAATTTTCAATGATATAATCCATGTCCTTATCTCCTCTGCCCGAGAGATTGATAAGAACCGAGCCGTGCTCCATTTCTTTGGCAAGCTTCATACCGTATGCAACCGCGTGAGAGCTTTCGATTGCAGGAATAATTCCTTCGAGGCGAGAAAGCTTGTAAAAGGCATCTATTGTTTCCTCATCATTGATTACATCGTATTTAACCCTACCGATTTCTTGTAAAAAGGCATGCTCAGGGCCCGAGGATGGATAATCAAGTCCGCTTGCAACCGAATATACGGGTGCCGGCTCTCCGTTTTCATCCTTTAACATAATGCTGTTAAAGCCGTGCATAATTCCTTCGCTGCCGTATTTAAGGCTGGCGGCGTGGTCGCCAAGCTTTTCGCCTCTGCCAAGAGGCTCAATTCCGTAGATATCCACAGGGTCGTTTAAAAATCCTGCAAAAAGTCCTGCCGCGTTAGAGCCGCCTCCGACACAGGCAACAATTGCATTCGGAAGATGTCCTGTCATCTCGACAAACTGCTCTCTTGCCTCAATACCGACAACACTCTGGAAATCACGAACCATCATTGGAAACGGGTGGGGTCCGAGTACCGAGCCTATGCAGTAAATAGCATCGTTATATTCCCTGCTGTAAGCATCAAAAGCCGCATCAACCGCTTCTTTAAGGGTTTTAAGTCCGTGTGTAACCTCAATAACATTTGCTCCTAAGATTTTCATTCTTGCCACATTGGGAGCCTGCTTTTTAATATCGACCGAGCCCATATATATATCACATTCAAGCCCGAAATAAGCCGCCGCCGTAGCAAGCGCAACGCCGTGCTGACCTGCGCCCGTTTCAGCAATAACCTTTTTCTTGCCCATATATTTTGCAAGCAGAGCCTCGCCCATACAATGATTAAGCTTATGCGCTCCCGAATGATTTAGGTCCTCTCTCTTTGCATAAAGCTGAACCTTTCCACCAAGCGCGTCGGAAAGTCTTTCAAGGTGAGAAACGGGTGTCGGTCTTCCCTGAAATTCCTTTCTTATTCTTCTAAGCTCGGCAATAAATCTTCTTGATTGGCAAATTGAATAGTATGCCTCGGTAATTTCCGCCATGGCTGCCTTTAATTTGTCATCAATATAGCATCCGCCGTATTTGCCAAAATAACCGTCCTTATCGGGATAATTGTTAAAATAGGTTTTAAAATCTACTCCGTTTTGTTTCATAAAAACTCCTCTTTCCTTTTTTGAGGGAAAATAAAAATTCGCCCTCTAACCAAAATGTGTTAAAGGGCGAAATAAAATTCCACGGTGCCACCTTTATTATCCCCTTGTTTGTTTTCTCTCGAGGACATCTCTTTTCGGAATGCCAACACATCCCCCGTCTTTAACGCAGACATACGGTCAGGCTACTAAAATTTCACCACAACCCTCAGCGACCCACTTGCCGTACAGTTTGCTGTGACTTTTCACCACTCGCCACTCTCTTTAAGCTCTTTTATCGGCAAAACCTTCGCTTCATCGGTTTTGTATATAATTTTTATTATATTATATTTTCTTATTAGCACTCTGTCAAGAAAATTTTAATCAAACAAATCTTTCACTTTATCGAAAAAGGATTTCTTTTTATCATAGTTTTTGTCGGTGCAAACCTCTTCAAACTCTTTAAGCTTCTGCTTTTGCTCACGGCTTAAATCCTTTGGAACCTCGACCGCAATAATCACATATTGGTCACCCTTGCCCGAAGAATTAAGACGCTTTATACCCTTATCGCGAAGCTTGAATTGTTCTCCCGGTTGAGTGCCCTCGTGTATGTTGAATTTAACCTTTCCGTCAAGGGTAGGCACCACGATTTCGGCACCCAAAGCCGCCTGTGCAAAGGTTACGGGTATTTTGCAGAAAACATCATACCCTTGTCTTTCAAAAATCGGATGAGGACGGACATTAACCTCAATTATAAGGTTGCCGTTTGGACCGCCGTTTACACCGGCATTACCCTGACCCGAAATTCTGAAAGCTTGACCGTCATCAATTCCTGCGGGAATCTCAATTTCACGCTCACTTGTTTTGCGAACAAGTCCCTTTCCGTTACAGGTTTTGCAAGGCTTTTCGATAGTTTTACCCCGTCCGCCGCAGCGGTCACAGGCTCTTTGAGTCTGCATAACACCAAAGGGTGTGCGCTGAGATACCGAAATGCGACCGGTGCCTCGACAAACAGAACAGGTCTGTGCCGAGGTTCCTTTTTCGGCGCCGCTGCCCGAGCAGTCCTCGCATTTTTCGATTCTTGTAACCTTTATTTTCTTTTTACAGCCCTTTGCCGCTTCCTCAAAGGAAATGGTTACCGAGGTCTCGGTATCCGAGCCGCGCCTTGGTGCGTTGGGATTTGCTCCACCGCCAAAGCCGCCGCCGAACATAGAGCCGAATATGTCTCCGAGGTCGCCGAAATCAAATCCTCCAAAGCCGCCGCCAAAGGGGTTTCCTCCGCCTCCGCCGGTGCCAAAGTTTGGGTCAACTCCCGCATGACCGAATTGGTCATAACGGGCGCGCTTGTCCTTGTCGGACAGCACCTCGTACGCCTCGTTTATCTCTTTGAAATTTTTCTCTGCCTCGGCATCGCCGGGATGAAGGTCGGGATGATAAAGCTTGGCTTTTTTTCGGTAAGCCTTTTTTAGCTCATCGTCATTTGCGCCCTTTTCTACCCCTAAAACCTCGTAAAAATCTCTTTTATCTGCCACTGTTTTGCTCCTTACGGAAATTAAATGAATTTGCACTTAAAAGTGCAATGATGATTTGTTTCACAAAATGATGCTACCCTTTCGGGTAATGATGCTTTGCCTAAATGCAAAATTTCGGTGTGCCTTCGGCACTAATTTTAAATGCGTCGCAGACACATTAATTCGTGTGTAACACGACCTTCATGCACCTTTGGTGCGCTTCATAGCAATAGCTGCATCATTCTTCATTTAAAACAAAATAAGGCTCCCGCCTTATTTTGTTTCATCAACATCGGTAAAGTCTGCATCGTAAACGCCGTCTTGTGCAGCTGCGCCGCCGTTTTCAGCTCCCTGTCCGGCTGCCTGAGCCTCTGCGGCTGCCTTATAAACCTTTTCGCTTACGGCATAAAGAGCCTTTTGAAGCTCCTCCTGCTTAGCCTTAATAGCCTCGGTGTCCTCGCCCTTTAATGCTTCTTTTAAAGCCTCCTTGGCATCTTCAACCGACTTCTTTTCATCCTCAGAAAGCTTGTCGCCGAACTCAGATACAGTCTTTTCGGTCTGATAAACCATCTGGTCTGCGGCGTTGCGAACATCTACTGCCTCACGGCGTTTCTTGTCCTCTGCCGCATACTCCTCAGCCTCTTTTACAGCCTTATCTATATCCTCCTTGGACATATTTGTGTTGGAGGTAATTGTAATATTGTTCTCTTTACCTGTGCCGAGGTCCTTAGCAGAAACGTGAACTATTCCGTTTGCGTCAATATCGAAGGTAACCTCTATCTGAGGAATTCCGCGAGGAGCAGGAGCAATACCGTCAAGGTGGAATACACCCAAGGTCTTGTTATCCTTAGCGAACTCTCTTTCACCTTGGAGAACATGAACCTCAACCGAGGTCTGACCGTCTGCCGCGGTAGAGAATATCTGGCTCTTCTTTGCAGGGATGGTGGTGTTTCTGTCAATTACCTTTGTCGAAACGCCGCCCATAGTTTCAATACCGAGAGAAAGGGGAGTAACGTCAAGAAGCAAGAGTCCCTTTACATCTCCGCCAAGCACACCGCCCTGAATTGCGGCACCGATAGCAACACACTCATCGGGGTTAAGTCCCTTTGAGGGCTCTTTTCCGATAAAGTTTTTAACAGCCTCTTGAACGGCGGGAATTCTCGAAGAACCACCTACCATAAGAACCTTGTGGATTTCACTCTTATCAAGTCCCGAATCGGCAAGAGCCTGGCGAACAGGAGCCATTGTTGCCTCTACTAAATCATCGGTAAGCTCGTTAAACTTAGCGCGGGTAAGGGTTGCCTCATAATGCTTAGGTCCTGTTGCATCTGCTGTGATAAAGGGAAGATTGATGTCGGTGCTGGTCATACCCGAAAGGTCGATTTTTGCCTTTTCGGCAGCCTCCTTAATTCTCTGCATAGCCATTTTATCGGTCGATAAGTCAATGCCGTTGTCAGCCTTAAAGCCTGCAACTATCCAGTCCATAATTCTCTTATCGAAGTCATCGCCGCCCAAACGGTTGTTACCTGCGGTAGCGAGTACCTCCTGAACGCCGTCGCCCATTTCAATAATGGATACGTCAAAGGTTCCGCCGCCTAAGTCATATACCATAACCTTCTGGTCGTCTTCCTTATCTATTGAATAAGCCAAAGCCGCAGCGGTAGGCTCGTTGATAATACGCTTTACATCAAGACCTGCGATTTTACCTGCATCCTTTGTAGCCTGACGCTGTGCATCGGTAAAGTATGCAGGAACTGTGATAACAGCCTCGGTAACAGGCTTACCGAGATAAGCCTCGGCATCGGTTTTAAGCTTTTGAAGAATAATTGCCGAAATCTCCTGAGGAGTATAGCCCTTTCCGTCAATGTCAACCGAATAAGAGGTTCCCATTTCTCTTTTGATAGAAATGATAGTCTTATCAGGATTGGTAATAGCCTGACGCTTTGCAACCTGACCTACTGCACGCTCTCCGTTCTTTAAAAATGCTACAACCGACGGAGTTGTTCTTGCTCCCTCTGCGTTTGCGATAACTACGGGCTCGCCACCCTCCATTACTGCTACGCAAGAGTTAGTTGTACCTAAGTCAATTCCTATAATTTTTCCCATTTTAATTTTCTCCTTTATAATAATGATGGTTCACCTTTCGGTGAAATGATGGTTTTTACAAAACGATGGTGCCTTTGGCAATGATGGATTGCCTTCGGCAAAATTTATGTGTCGCTTTGCGACCTATTATAAAATGTCTTATGACATATTATTTTTTGCGGTTTTACAAGAAGTTATAAGCATAACACGAAGTCTTGAACAGGTGTTTTCTAAAACCCTAAACCTTTCCTCATCAATATAGTTTGTTTCGAGCAAGAGTTTCAGCCAATATCCTGTTTCGTTTGCTTCTTTTAATGCAATTTGTAGTTTTGAAACAAAGTCCGCTTTGCTTTGTGCATATTGTGCTTCGTTTATATTTGCGCCTATCGAAGTTCCGCTTCTTCCTATTTGATTAGAAATTATATTTTCTCGTTTTTCCTTTAAATCTTTTACAAGAAAGATAATTTCCTTTGCAAATTGAAAAGATAAATCTGCAAGCTTGTTTTCTTTAATCATACGCCGTAGGCTCCTTATTTTGTGCGAAGCACATACTTCATACACCGAATGTGTGCTTCATTTGCTTTAGCATCCTTCATAGCAAAGCTGCTTCATTTGCAAACTAACGGCAGTTAGTTTGCTACTTGAACCATAGCAGGACGGATTACCGTGTCGCCGAATTTATATCCCTTTTGCATTACCGCAGCAACGGTGTTCTCGCCCAAGCTTTCATCCTCTATGTGCATTATTGCCTCGTGGATTTCAGGGTTAAATTCCTCTCCGACTAGACCTAACTCTATAAGGCCTAGCTTGCCCGATAAATCACTTAACTGCTTTACAATAAGTTCTATTCCCTTGTTGTACTGCTCGGTTTCTTTCTCAAATTCTGCCGCCCTGTCTGCATTGTCAAGAATCGGAAGCAAGTTTTTCATTACCTGAGCCTTTGCAAACTCCGCTAAGGTTAGCTTTTCTCTTTCGGTTCTTTTCTTGAAATTGTCAAACTCGGCAGCCGTGCGAAGAAACTTATCGTTTAAAGCTTCAAGCTCGGCTTTTAGCTTCTCAACCTCTGCATTTTTTCTTGGCTTTTTTGCAGCCTTTTCTTCGGTCTTTGCCTCAGCCTTGTTCTCATTTGCGGTTTCTTCCTTTTTTATTTCCTCTGCCATTTGCTATTCCTCCAATCCTTTAAGCATTTCTTGCATAATTTTGCCAATCTGTTCGGCTAAATATTCAACGCTCGGTAAAATTCTTTCATAGCTCATTCGAGTAGGTCCTATTACCGCTAATCTGCCGAATTCACTTTGTCCTCCGTAGGAGGCTATTATCATTCCTGTTGGTTTAAGCTCTTCAAACTCGGTATCATCTCCGAAAACCACCCCTACCGTATCGGAGGAAGAGGAAAGAATACTCTGCGCCGTATCGGTCGAGCTGAAAAGCCTTAAAACGCCCTTTGCAGATGTTTCCGAGCCGAGAGCCGAAAAGAGCTTTGACTCGCCCCTCATATTTATTTTTGTGCGGCCGAGCTCCTCTGCCATGTCAAACAATGCGGCAAACAAGGGCGCTAGACTTAACGCTTCAAGACCTGCGGCAGCCGTAAGGCTTTGCAAATATGCCTTATTTAGCTCGCAAAGTCTTTTTTGGCAGATGCTTTTTTCTGCTATTTCCATAAATAAGGCTATATTTTCCTCGCTTAAAGGAAGCTTGCAAGGGACCAGTCTGCTTCTGCTTCTTCCGTCGCCCGTTATGGCAAAGATTATTACCGCCGCTCTTCCCATTGGCAAAACCGTTACCTTTTTCATTATGGTTCCGTTTTCGACATTTTCTGCATATACAGCAGGAAGTCCGGTCAGGGTAGTAAGTATTTGCGCCGCCGCCGAGCCGATGCTTTCGGGCTCGGGATTTATATCAACGAGCATTCGGTCGATAAGCTCTCTGCTGTCGCCCGAAATGTCGTCCCGTGCCATAAGCTCGTTTACATAAAGTCTGTAAGCTCTGCTGGTCGGGAATCTTCCCGCAGAGGTGTGCGGCTGTTTTAGGTAGCCTAGCTTTTCAAGCTCACACATCTCGGCGCGCAGGGTTGCGGTAGAGGGGGAGTCTTTAAGCCTTGTTGCCAACAGCTTAGAGCCAATAGGTTCGCCCGTTTCAATATACATTTTTACGATTTCAGCAAGAATTGCTCTTTTTCGCTGTGTCAGTTCCAACTCGTACGCCCCCCTTTATTTAATTTCTCTGCAAATTAGCACTCTATGCCTTTAAGTGCTAACATGCTATAATTTACCATAAATGTTGCGCTTTGTCAACCTAAAAATATGAATTTTTTGTAAAATATTTTGACTTTACCTGACTTTTATCGGTTTAAGCCTCCCACACATATATATAATGGCTAACCATTATATATCGTATATTTTTTATGATAAAGGTCTAAACTAAGCTTGCAAAAGATTAGTTTAGGAGGTGCGTTTTGAAAAAATTTATCCTTATTATGTTAAAATGGGCGCTTGGCCTTTATTTTGTCGGAATTCTCGGACTAATTCTTTCCCTGCTTTTAATTTTCTTATAGCGCACATTTAAAACAAGCAGTAAAGCATATAGATTACAAGAGGTGTCTATATGCGCAAAACC
>JAFXIJ010000032.1 GCA_017533175.1 Clostridia bacterium | reverse complement strand
TCCGCCTTTTTGCTTTATATATTCTATAATGCTTTTTTCGGGATAGGGGGTTGTTCTGTATCCGCGGGAAATAGCTCCCGTATTGATTTCAAAAGGAATATTCGCTTTTAAAAGGCGGTCTGCCGCCGATTGCCAAGCCGCAATATAACGCGGATGGCTTTGGTCAAAAAGCTTTTCCTTTTCGCTGAACTTGGTAATTAAATCAAAATGGCCTATTATATCGGCATTGGTTTTCTCCGCTACCTCTCCTGCCAAACGGTAGTACTCCTCTATTAAAGCGTATATATCACCGCCAAAATACTTTTCTGCGGCGGCTCTTAGATGCTCGGGAGTATTGTCAACAGGGACATATTCGTTCCCGATTTTAATATAATGCACCGAGCCGATTACAAAATCAAGCCCATTAGGTGAGGGGGATGAATAATAATCTTGCTCTATGCCGCATAAAATCTCGATTTTATCACTATACTTTTCCTTTAAAGAGGAAATTTCGTTTATATAATCTGAGATTTTTTCTTCTTTTAAACAATACCCTTTATCAAAAGGGGTATAGGAGTGGTCTGAAAAGCCAATGGTGGAAAGTCCCTTTTCGATTGCCGAAAGCACCACCTGTTCGGGAGTGCTTTTTCCATCTGAGAAAACCGTATGAACATGAAGGTCACGGGTTATCATTTTGTCATTTTCTCCTGTTTAATTTTGTGGTCTATGACATGGCGGGACGCCAATTCCTTATGTATATCTTCAAGCGAGATGCCCATTTCTATCATAAGCACCATAACATGATAGGCAAGGTCGGCAATTTCGTAAACCGTTTCCTTTTTATCATCACTTTTAGCAGCAATAATTACCTCTGTTGACTCCTCTCCAACCTTTTTGAGAATTTTATCCCTACCCTTTTCAAAAAGATATGTGGTATAAGAGCCTTCCTTTTTGTTGAGCTTTCTGCCCTCTATCAGCTTCATAAGCTCATCGTAAGAAAACTCTTTTCTTTCTTCACTTTTGAAAACAGGCTCCTCAAAGCAGGAAAATGTGCCCTTATGACAAGCAGGTCCGTCGGGTTCGACCTCAACTACCAGAGCATCCTTATCGCAGTCGGCGGTTATGGATACGATATGCTGATAATTTCCGCTTGTTTCCCCTTTAAGCCAAAGCTGTTGGCGTGAGCGGCTGTAAAAACAGGTAAGCTCCTTTTCAATAGAAATTTTAAGGCTTTCCTCGTTCATATACGCCAGTGTCAAAACCTTTTTACTTACAGAGTCAACAACAATGGCGGGAATTAGCCCGTTTTTGTCAAATTTTAAGCTTTTTATATCTATCATAATTATCTCCTTTTTATTTAAAGCGGCTTAATTTAGCAAATTCTTGTAGGTATGTTGTGTTTTACCATCTCGTCTTTAAGGTCGGCAATTTTAACCTCTCCAAAATGGAAAATTGATGCCGCAAGACCTGCATCGACCTTTGGCAGTTCTTTAAACAGGGTTATAAAATCCTCTGTCTTACCTGCGCCGCCCGATGCGATTACGGGCACGCTTACAGCCTTACAAACCGCTTTTAGCATTTCAAGATCAAAGCCTTTTTTTACACCGTCTGTGTCAATTGAGTTGACAACTACTTCGCCCGCACCGTCTGCAACACATCGTTTTATCCACTCTATTGCCTCTAATCCGGTGTCTTCTCTGCCGCCCTTGGCAAAGACGCGAAAAACTCCGTTTACCCTTTTTATATCTACCGAAAGGACAACACACTGGTCTCCGTAAAGCTTTGCCGCCTCTTTAATAAGGCTCGGGTTTCTTATGGCTCCCGAATTTACGCTTACCTTATCTGCTCCGCATTTAAGCACACGGTCAAAATCGGCAACCGTATTTATTCCGCCTCCTACCGTAAGAGGTATAAACACCTGCTTTGCGGTTTCGCATAAAATGTCGGTAAACAACTGTCTTTGGTCGCTTGATGCTGTAATATCATAAAAAACAAGCTCATCTGCTCCGCAGTCGCTATAATATTTTGCAAGCTTTATAGGGGATGAAACATCGTGCAGCCCCTCAAAGTTTACCCCTTTTACAACCCTGCCGTCCTTTACATCAAGGCAGGGAATTATTCTTTTAGTAATCATTTTGCCACCTTTATTGCCTGTTTTAAATCTATTGCACCCGTGTAATAGGCTTTGCCGATAATAGCACCGTAAACACCTAATTTGTTCAAGCGTTCAATATCACTCATATCGGTAACGCCGCCCGAAGCGATAATATCAATACTGAATTTTTCTAAAAGGCTTTTGTAAAGCTCTAAATTTGTGCCCTTCATAGCACCGTCACGGCTAATATCGGTGCAGACAACCGTTTTAATACCAAGCTTTTCTACACGGCTAAAAAACTCTTCGCCCGTTTCCTTTGTGGTATCGGTCCAACCCCTTGTTGCAACATAGCCGTCCTTTAAGTCACACCCAACGGCAATTTTCTCGCCGTATTTTTTTGCCACCTTTTCTAAAAACTTAGGGTCGGTAGCGGCGGCGGTACCTAAAATAACCCGAAAGGCTCCCGCATTTATGTATTTTTCAATGGCTTCTTCGCTTCTAATTCCGCCGCCGATTTCGGCTTTAAGGCCTGACACATCAATAATCTTCTTAATGGTTTCGAAGTTTGGGGTTTCGCCCGATTTTGCACCCTCTAAATCTACTAAATGGATATATTCAGCGCCGGACTCTTTAAAATAGAGAGCCACCTTTTCGGGCTCATCACTATAAACTGTCATTTGATTGTAGTCGCCTTTAAAAAGGCGAACCGCTTTACCTTCAAACAGGTCGATTGCAGGAAAAATGTTCATAAAAACTCCTTTTGCAAACACGAATAATCCAAACCAGATTTTTAAGGCAGGATTTTCGCCTTTGCATTTGTTAAAATACTCGTTAATCCGAAAAGCCTATAAACTGATGACAAACCGAAAAGCACCGAAATTCTGCCGTTTAAGGCAGGTTCGGATTATTAGTGTTTGCTTATAATTCGCAAAACGCTTTAAGAATGGAAAGCCCTTTTTTACCGCTTTTCTCGGGATGGAACTGAACACCATAGACATTACCGTTTTCGGCAGATGCAGTAAGCAGGGCGCCATATTCGGTTTTTGAAGAAACAAAGTCTTCGCAATCGGTGGCATAAAAAGAATGCACAAAATACATATGGTCTCCCTGATTCAAGTATTTAAAAATTTTGCTTCTCAGCTTATCTTTTGGGAAAATTATTCCGTTCCAACCAATGTGGGGAACCTTTAATTCGCTAGGTATTACACCCTTCATCGAAACAACCGAACCGGGTATAAGGCCTAGGCCCTTATGCTCTCCGTACTCAAAACTTTTTTCAAAGAGCATTTGCATGCCAAGACAAATACCAAGCAACGGCTTGCCCTTTTTTGCTTCTTCTATTATAACCTTATCAAGTCCTGATAGGCGTAGCTTGTCGGCGGCATCGCTAAACGCACCGACGCCCGGTAAAATTAGCTTATCGGCACTTCTTATTATTTCGGGGTCGCCCGTAATTACGGTGTTTGCCCCTATACTTTTAAAGGAAGAGGAAAGGCTAAAAAGGTTGCCTACCCCATAGTCAATTATTGCTATCATTAAAGAACTCCTTTTGTGGAGGGAATATCGTTTTTAAACCTTTCATTTATATAGACCGCCTTGGCAAGTGTTCTGCCAAGTGCCTTAAATGTGCCCTCAATTATGTGATGTGTGTTTTTGCCTGCAAGCTCTTTTATATGCAGAGTGATTTTTGCGTTATTTACAAAGGCTATTAAAAACTCCTCTACAAGCTCGGTATCAAAGTCACCCACTCTGGTCGAAGGAAGAGGCAGGTCAAGTCCTAAATAGCTTCTGCCGGAAATATCGGTAGCACAAAGAATGACGTTTTCGTCCTTAAAGTCATTTGACAAAAGGTCTGCTGTGCAGAGAATCAAGGTTTCATCCATAGGAAGAATAATATCTCCATAGCGGGTAATTCCTTTCATATCGCCCAGCGCCTCTTTAAAGGCTAAGCCTAAACAAATGCCTATATCTTCTGCCGAGTGATGAAAATCAACATCTGTATCCCCTTTGCAAAAAACTGTAAGGTCAAAACGGCCGTGCTTGGCAAAAAGGGTCAGCATATGGTCCATAAAACCGTTGCCCGAAGATATTTCGCTTTTTCCCTCACCGTCTAAATTAAGGGTTAAAAGGATGTCGGTTTCGGCGGTTTTTCTTTTAATTTCGGCTGTTCTCATAATAACTCCTTTAAAACTTCGTTGAGTTTTTCTATAAAGACCTTCATTTGTTTTTTACTGCCTATGGTTATTCGATTATAGTCTTTAAGCCTTTCCTTATCAAAGTGGCGAATTAATACGCCCTTTTCTTTAAGCCTTTGGTATATTTCTTTGCCGTCTATGGTGTTGTGCTTGGCAAAAAGGAAGTTTGCAGATGAGCTTGTCATTGTAAAGCCGAGTTTTTCAAGCTCTATTTCTGTATAGCGGCGGTTTTGCTCAACTATATGGCAGTTTTTCTTTGTATAATTTTTATCCTTTAAAGCCCCGATGCCTGCCGCCGCGGTCATACGGTTTACATTATACGGATTAGTTGAATATTTTATGGTGTTAAGGTCCTGTATTAGCTCCTTAGAGCCTATTCCGAAGCCTAATCTGCCACCCGCTAAGGAACGAGATTTGGAAAAGGTCTGGGTTATAAGCAGATTATCGTATTTTCTTATCAAGGGCAGCACGCTTTCAGCCCCAAAATCGACATACGCCTCATCAATTACCACCACATTATCAGGATTACTCTTTATAATTTCCTCAATTTCGCTTACGCTAAGAGCAATACCCGTCGGTGCATTGGGATTGGCAAGAAAAATTGTTTTGTTAAGTCCCTTATAATCCTCAATATCAATCGTAAAATCCTCTTTTAAGGGAATTTCAGTGTAAGGCACGCCGTTTAGCTCAGCAAACACCGAATAAAAGCCGTAGGTTATATCGGGGAATGCGGCACCGTCTTGGCAAAAAGCCATAAACGCAAAGTTAAGTATCTCATCCGAGCCGTTTGTGAAAAGAATTTCTTCGGTGCTAACCCCGAAATGCTCTGCCGCCTTTCTTACAAGGTCACGGCACTCAGGGTCGGAATAAAGCTGTAAATTCTTTGCGGCTGCTTTGGCTAATTTTTGTGACCTTGGCGACGGCGCAAAGGGTGATTCGTTGGTATTAAGCTTAATATAATCCATATTCTTTGGCTGCTCGCCGGGTGTATATGGGATAAGACTTTTATATTTTGAGCTGAAAAATCGACTCACTTACTTTTCCTCCTTAGAGCCTCGTTTCAGATTTTGGAAGACTAATTTGTGCTTTGGCTACGAATAACTGCGCTTTTTGCGTGGGCGGTAAGACCTTCCTTTTCGGCAAAGAAGGCAACATCCGAAGCGACCTTTGAAAGCGCTTCCTTTGTGTAGTAGGTGTACTGCGTTTTCTTTATAAAGTCATCAACAGACAAAGGGCTTGAAAATTTTGCCGTGCCGCTTGTCGGAAGGGTGTGGTTGGGGCCTGCATAATAATCTCCAAGTGCCTCGGGACAGTTTCTGCCCATAAAAATTGAGCCTGCATGACGGATTTCATTAAGATAATCAAACGGGTTGTCTAAAAGCAGCTCCAAATGCTCGGGCGCAATCTCGTTGGAGATATCTATTGCCTCTGCTAAGGTATTTGTAACCACTATTTTTCCGTTTTTGTCGATAGACTCTCTTGCAATTTCGCTTCTTAAAAGGGTGGGAATTTGTTTTTCAAGCTCTTTTCTTACAGCAATTGCAAGCTCCATCGAATCGGTGACAAGTACGGCACTTGCCATTTTGTCGTGCTCTGCCTGAGAGAGCAAATCAGCCGCCGCGTGCACGGGGTTTGTTCGGCTGTCGGCTATTATTAAAATTTCGCTCGGTCCTGCTATCATATCAATAGAAACCTGACCGAAAACCTGTTTTTTTGCCTCTGCGACAAAGGCGTTTCCGGGACCAACGATTTTGTCTACCTTGGGCACACTTTCGGTGCCGTAAGCCAGAGCGGCTATCGCCTGTGCGCCGCCGACTTTAAATATTTTGTCAACTCCCGCTATTTTTGCAGCTGCTAAGATTACGGGGTTTATCTTGCCGTTTTGCGACGGCGGCGTTACCATAACCACCTCTTTACAGCCTGCAATTTTAGCCGGAATGGAATCCATAAGAACGGTAGAGGGATATGCCGCCGTGCCGCCTGGAACATAAAGTCCGGCACGGTCAACGGGAATTATTTTTTGACCTATAATAACCCCGTCTTCCTTTTCTATTTTGAAGCCCTTGCGAACCTGCTTTTCGTGGTATAAACGAATATTTTCTGCCGCTTTTCTTAAAATCTCCAAAAACTTCGGTTCAACCAAGGCTTCTGCCTCATCAATCTCTTCGGGAGTTACAATAAGACTTTCAAGCTTTGCTTTATCAAACCTTTCGGAATACTCATAAAGAGCCTTATCTCCCTCGGCTTTTACCTTTTCTATAATTTCGGTAACAACCGCTTCGACATTCATTCCCATTTCTGCACGGGCAAAAATTTCTTCTGTCGAAACCTCGCCGAGCTTTAAAATTTTAATCATTTTTTGCCTCCGTTTGTGCTGAGAGTTCACGCACAAGTCGTTCAATGCTTTCCGACTTGAACTTAAAGTTTGTTTTGTTCGCAATAAGCCTTGCGCTTATGGGAACTATTTCCTCAACCACATCTAAGTTGTTTTCTTTAAGGGTTGTTCCTGTTTCGACTATATCAACAATAACATCCGACAGGTCTAAAATCGGTGCAATCTCAATAGAGCCGTTAAGATGAATAATATCTATGTTCATTCCTTTTGATATGTAGTGCGCATTTGCAATGTTTTTAAACTTGGTTGCAACCCTAAGTGTTCGGCTCATATCATAGCGAAAGTCCTTTTTTGCTGCCACTGCCATACGGCATTTGCCAATACCTAGGTCCAAAAGCTCATAAACATCGGGAGCGTATTCAAGCAAAATATCCTTGCCCGCAATACCTACATCGGCGGCTCCTCTTTCAACATATATTGCAATATCAGAGGGCTTTACCCAAAAGTAGCGAACCCCCGCTTCGTGATTTTCAAAAATGAGCTTACGGTTGTTTTCTTTAATTGACGGACAAGGAAAGCCTGCTTTTTCAAACATAGCATAAACCTTTTCACCGAGTCTGCCCTTAGGAAGAGCTACATTTAGCATTGTTTTCATTTTATCCCACCTCGGTGTCGAAATTTATAAGCCTACGATATTTGGTGTTTTGAGGTATCTGCTTGCACGCCAAAACAGTTTGTCCCTCTTTAAGAAGGTTTTTTACATATCGGTTAAGCTTAGATAAATCAGAATTTTCGCTGTAAATCAATAGATTTTCTATATCATATTCATTAGATGAAATATTAAACCGTTCAAGCATATCAAGGTAAACCGCAAAGCCGATTGCTCCCGAACGGCGATTCATTTTTTGCATAAGCTTGTCATACTGTCCGCCCGAGAGAACGCTTGCGGGAATCCCCTCAATAAAACCCTTAAAGACTATGCCGTTGTAGTATTTTATATCGTTTACAACCGAGAAGTCTATGCGAAGCATGGGCTTTACGCTCTCTTCAATCGCATCAAAAATGTTCTTTAACCTAATTATCGGCGTAATATCGGTTTTGTCGGCAAGCTCCTTTTCAAGAATCGGTAAAACCTCTTCGGGCGAGCCCGCGGTAGATACTAAAAGTTTTAGCGTTTGGGTACTTTTGCTGTCTATTTCAAGCTTTTCGCAAAGTCTTTCAAGCTCGTGTGTATTCTTTTCGCCGATAAGCTTAATAAGCTCAGAACGCGCAAAGTCAGGGACAGAGAAGCTCTCAAACACATTCTCTAAAAGTCCTAGATGTGAAATGTCCAAAACGCATGAATCCGAAATGCTTTTAAGGCTTTTTGCCGCAAGAGTTATAACCTCGCAAATATTGTAGCTGTCAATATCTCCGAAGCATTCAAGCCCTGCTTGCATAATTTCCTTGTATGTATGACTTCCCTTTGAAACGCGGTAAACATTCTCGTTGTAGAAGACCTTTTGAAGCGTTTCGGGCTCTTCTTTTATGTTTTTGATAATTGAAAGGGTAACGTCGGGCTTTAACGCCATAAGCTTACCACTTGTATCTGTAAAAGTTATTACACTGTCCGAAATCAAAAAGTCCTTGTTTCTGGCGTAAAGGTCATACTCTTCAAATCTGCTCATCTTATACTGTGAATAGCCGTAAGAAGAATAGAGAGAGCGAAGCGAAAACATTACCTTTTCATTAAAGCTTAAAAACAGCTCGTTATTTTGCATTGTTTTCCCTCTCCTTGTTGAGCTTTTTAATTGCATTGCGGTATCCTCCGCTTCCGTAATTAAGGCATTTGCTTACCCTTCCTATTGTGGCAGAGCTCACATCTACCTCCTCAGCGATTTTTTGGTAGCTGTGTCCTTCGGATAATAAAATCGCAGTATCAAGCCGTTGCGCCATATCCTGAACCTCTTTTATGGTGCAAATATCGGCAAAATATTCGTAGCACTCCTCAACAGTTTCTAGGTTCAATATTGTTTTAAATAATCTGTCAATCGACTCATTGCGAAATCTTAGCATAAAAATACCTCTCAATTTAATATGGCACTATGATACCACATCACTTTGGTAAAGTCAAGGGGAAAATCAAAACATCAAAACATTTAAAGTAGGAGGCAAAAATCTGTGGTATATGATGTGAATATGTGTTATAATTGTCTTAAAGGCGTTGAATTTGTGAAAGGAGCCAATTTGCATGAAAACCAAGAGAAACATTTTAATTGCCTTTATTTTAAATCTTGCCTTTTCCGTTATTGAATTTATTGGTGGCGCAGTTACGGGCAGTGTTGCTATTATATCCGATGCCGTGCACGATATAGGAGATGCAACAAGCATAGGGCTTTCTTATTTCTTGGAAGTAAAAAGCCAGCGCCAGCCCGATGAAAAATACACTTACGGATATATGCGTTATTCTGTTATCGGCAGTGTGATTACAACCCTTATGTTGCTTTTTGGTTCTGCCGTAGTTATATACAATGCCGTTGTGCGCATTTTAAATCCCGTAAAAATTAATTACAGCGGTATGATTTTATTTGCCGTAATAGGCGTGGCTGTAAATTTCTGTGCGGCGGCGGTTACAAGAAAAGGTGATTCGTTTAATCAAAGGGCTGTAAACCTGCACATGCTGGAAGATGTGCTGGGATGGGTAATTGTGCTTATCGGTGCTGTTTTTATGAGGATTACAGATATTTCGGTTTTAGACCCCATTATGTCTATCGGGGTTGCAGCATTTATTATGTTTAACGGCTTAAAGAATTTAAAGCGAGTGCTGGATTTATTTTTGGAAAAAACACCTAGCGGTATAGAAATAGAAAGGTTAAGACAACACCTCTGTGAGCTTGACGGGGTGCTAGACGTACATCATATTCATATAAGAAGTCTAGACGGCTACAACAACTATGCAACCATGCACATTGTTACCGATGCCGACAGCCGTAAAATAAAGCAACAGGTCCGCGAGGAGCTTAAAGAACACGGTATCTGCCATGCCACACTTGAACTTGAAGGCTCAAAAGAGAACTGCGGCGAAAGGCACTGTCATTTAGAATTTGAGCAGAACTGCGAAAGCCACCACCATCATCACCATCATTAAACCAAAAGGCAGAGCTTTTGGCTTCTGCCACTTAAAACTGAGCGTTAACGGCTCATCTGTTTAAACCGCCCTCTGCTAGCAGAGGGCGGTTTTGTTTTGTGCAGTTTAAAAAAATCCGTACAGCTTATCGAGATACCCCTCAGGGTCAACGGGAAAGGAAAGTCCGTGGTCGGCTCCCGCTACCGTGTGTAAGAGCTTTCGTGTCGGGCAATTATCAAAGTTTTGCTTGCTCATTTCACATGGGACAAATCCGTCTGCCTCCCCGTGAACAAACAAAACGGGTACACTGCATTTCTTTATCGATTCAATCGGGGTCGCCTTATCGACATTAAAGCCTCCGAAAATTAAGCCTCCGAGCTTAACAAACGGATAAAGAATATTGCTCGGCAAATTAAGCTCCTTTATGGTCTTTTTTATCATCTCGCGAGCCGAGGTGTAGCCGCAGTCAGCAAGCACGCCGATTACATTTTCGGGAAGCTTTGTTCCAGCCGCCATAATAACTGTTGCAGCACCCATGGATATTCCCGTAAGAATAATTTTGACATCGCTGCCAAAGGTTTTAATTGCAAAATCTATCCAGCTAAGGCAGTCACGACTCTCTTTTACGCCAAAGGTTATTACCCGTCCCTCGCTCTTTCCCGCAGTGCGCTGGTCAACTATGAGAACATTACGTTCAAGCGCAAAGCAGCGGTTTACGCCGCCGCAAAGGTCTCTCTCGGCAGTGCCGCGGTATCCGTGAAACATAATTTCAAGCGGTGCTGACTTTTGTGCTCATAGTATTTTGCGTAAAGTTTAAGCCCGTCATAAGAGGTAATTGAGTACTCGGTATAAGGTAATTTTCTTGTCTGCTTCATCCAGGCTATCATCATCTCGTGATACGGCTCATAGGTTTTTCCGACAGGCAGGTCAAACTCTTCTTGGCTTTTTTGCTCTTTTCTAGGCACATAGAATGCCAAATAAAAACAAGCGTACGCTATTGATAAGGTAAGTATAACTCCGACAAATAAAATAATGCCGACAATCCAGACAAGCTCCAAGGCGACAAATCCTTTCAGTGAATTATATATATTATACCACCATTTCCCAAATTTTCAAACATCAAAGAGTTCGATTTTTTCTTGTTGCGGCGTAAATAGAAAAACCGAGCAGAGTGTAATGCTCTGCTCGGTAAATTCTTATTATTTATCGGTTAATTTATTATATCATACACCTAAAAACATTTCAACGATTGCTTGTATTTTTATGATTTGAACTGAGTGAAATATTTGCCTTGCGGCAAATGTGAAATAAAATAAATCCACCCACGCCCGTAGACATTTCACATTGCGAAGCAGTATTTCACACGCGAAGCGTATTTCACAAATCCCGCAAGGGATTTATTTCGTTGAAAAAGACCGTAACTTTGATACCAAAGTTACGGTCTTTTTCTGGTGGAGACGGAGAGGATCGAACTCTTGACCTCTTGAATGCCATTCAAGCGCTCTCCCAGCTGAGCTACGCCCCCATACGCTTAATAATATAGCACACGCAAAATGCAAAATCAAGAGTTTTTAAATATTTTTGAGAAAACTGCTTGACTTTATTAAATTTTGGTATATAATATTGTTGTTGCATTGGGGAATAGTGTAACGGTAGCACGACAGACTCTGACTCTGTTTGTTGGGGTTCGAATCCCTA
>JAFXIJ010000031.1 GCA_017533175.1 Clostridia bacterium | reverse complement strand
TAATTCAACTACACACTACGAGGGAAGAATAATCAAGCTTTGCAACGATAAAGTAGAGCTTCCGAACGGAAAACAGGCATACAGAGAGTATGTTCTTCATCCGGGCGGAGTGTGCGTCGTTCCCGTAAACCATAAGGGCGAGGTCTTTCTTGTAAAGCAGTTTCGATATCCTTATAATGAGGAAATTTTGGAAATTCCTGCCGGCAAACGGGACTCTAAGGATGAGCTGCCGCTCGAAGGAGGAAAGCGTGAGCTTAAAGAGGAGCTGGGCTTGACGGCTGAAAACTATATCTTTTTAGGAGAATTTTATCCTACGCCCGGATATGTAGATGAGGTTATATATATGTATGCCGCGTGGGGACTTACCGAGGGCGAAAACTCTCCCGATGAGGATGAGTTTGTTGAGAAGCATAAAATGCCAATTTCACTCCTTACAGAAAAAATACTTTCAGGAGAAATAAAGGACGGAAAAACACAAGCCGCAGTTCTAAAAACCAAAATTTTAATAGATAACGGAAAAATCAAACTATAATTAACCGTTTGTTTACACTTGCTGTTTGCAAAATTTTGGAGTTTCTGTTATAATAGAGATATAAAAAATAAGGAGAACACACTTGAAAGAACATTATAAACAGGCTACTGAATATATTAAGGAGTTAGCAGAGCTTTCCTCCTTAAACAATCATATAACACCCGAGCTGTATCCTCCAAGAAAGGTTAACAGAGGACTTCGCGACCTAAACGGTAACGGAGTTGTGACCGGACTTACCGAGGTATCATCTATTACGGCAAAAAAACAATTGCCCGACGGAAGGATTGAACCGGCGCCGGGAAGACTTTGCTATCGAGGCTATGATATAAAGGAGCTTGTAAAGGGATTTTTAAACGAGGGGCGCTTTGGCTATGAGGAAATAGTTTATCTTTTACTTTTCTCTGAATTGCCTAACAAGCAAGAGCTCGACCGCTTCTGTGAGGAGCTTAAAAACTTCCGCCAACTTCCAAATCATTTTGTACGCGATATGATACTCAAAGCTCCCGGCAAGGACATGATGAATATGCTGTCGAGAAGCGTGCTGGCTCTTTATGCCTATGATGAAAATCCCGATGATACCAGCGTTTCGAATGTTATGAGACAGTGTTTGTGGTTAATTTCGGTATTTCCTATGCTTTCGGTTTACGGATATCATACCTATCGACATTACCATAAAAATGAAAGTCTGTATATTGAAAACCCCGACCAAAAAATGTCCACGGCAGAAAATCTTTTACACATTCTGCGTGAAGACGGAAAGTTTTCTCCCCTTGAAGCGAGAGTGCTAGACCTTTCGCTCGTACTTCATGCAGAGCACGGAGGCGGAAACAACTCCACCTTTACCACCCATGTTGTGACTTCATCGGGCACAGACACCTATTCGGCAATTTCTGCCGCACTAGGTTCTCTTAAAGGGCCACGCCACGGCGGTGCAAACATTAAGGTAGTAAATATGTTTGATGATATGAAAAAGAGCATAAATACTGCCGATGAGTCACGGGTTAAGGAATACCTTGAACGACTTGTTGAGAAAAAGGCGTTTGATAAAAAGGGCTTGATTTACGGCTTTGGACACGCGGTTTATTCGGTATCAGACCCGAGAGCAGAAATACTAAAAGACTGTGCCAAGGAGCTTTGCATAGAAAAGGGGATGGAACAGGAGTTTGCCCTTTATGAAATGGTTGAGCGCCTTGCCCCCCATGTAATCGCAGAAAAGCGTAAAATTTACAAGG
>JAFXIJ010000030.1 GCA_017533175.1 Clostridia bacterium | reverse complement strand
TGTTGTAAATATAATTCCCTTAATGGCAGGCGAAAAGGTTACCAAGATTTTGGCAACTCCCGAGCTTGATAACGAGCAGTTTATCGTTATGGGTACAAAGGACGGCTGTATTAAGAGAACCTCTATGGAGGCATTCAAGAACACCCGAAAGAGCGGTATTATTGCGCTTGAACTAGAAGAGGGCGATGAACTGCGATTTGTTGCTCTGTCTGATGGCAATAAAACCCTGCTTGTTTCTACCAAGAAGGGCAAGGCTATCCGTTTTGATGAGAATGATGTTCGCGCCATGGGAAGAACAGCTCGAGGTGTGCGCTCAATAAGACTAGGCCTAGGCGATGAGGTCGTTTCAATGGCGGTCTGCGATGAGGACACAGTTCTCTTAACCGTTACAGAAACGGGCTACGGCAGAAGAACACCGATATCCGACCACCGCATACAGACAAGAGGCGGTAAAGGTATCACAAACTACCGCACCGAAAAATACGGCGATGTTTGCGGTGTTATTGCCGCAAATGACGATGAGGACATCATTATGATTTCCTCTGACGGTATAATAATTCGAATTGCTGTTTCAACCATCAGTATGTTTAAGCGTCCCTCAAAGGGAGTTAGAATTATGAGGGTTGGCGAGCAGGGCGATAACCGTGTGCTTTCACTTGCGACCACGCCTCACGATGAGGAAGAGGTTACCGATGTACCTGAGGCTCCCGAAGCAGATGCCGCCGAAACGGGCGACGATACAGAAGAGCAAAGGGAAGAATAATAGGTAAAAAGCTTTAAATTAGGGGGAAATGAGTTTTTTCAGTAGTTTTTATACTATACATTACTCATTTCTCCTTTTTTAATCAAAGGAATGACAAAAGAGTAAAACAATAAAAAACAGAAGAAAACACAAGAAAACACAAGAAAAAGGCAACTATTTTAATCTGCGAAAGGTTTTTTGCTTTAAATTTGTCATTTTAACTTTATTCGGAGGAATTAACTTGCAAGAAAATTCTACAACCCAAAACATCCCGCCAGAGCTGTTTTTTATTTTTGAAAGAAGAAAAGTAAAGAAAACTGCGATGAGTGTGGGAATAGCATTTATAATTTTACTTTTAATTCCGAGGGTTTGCATATACACATTTTTGTGGGCGATGGCTATTCTTGGACAAAACGGCGCAAAAATAATAACAGAGCCTGCTTTTCAACAATTGTGGCAGATAGTGGTTTCAATGCTGATGATGGTAATTCCGGCATTTATTATTCCGCGCCTTGAAAAAAAGAAAACTGCCGAGCTTATTTCCTTTAAACCGCCCAACAAAAAGCTGTTTTTACCCTTTGTTTTAATAGGAATTTGCGTTTGTGCATTTGCGAATATTGCTACAAATGTAATAGCCTCGATTATGGAGAACCTTGGTATTTCTTATTCAGCTCCCGAAACTACTGTACCCACAGGCATTTTTGGAGTGGTTTTGGTTATACTTTCAACCGCTGTTACTCCTGCACTCGTGGAGGAGTTTTTGATGAGAGGCTCGGTTTTAGGTAGCATTAAGGACATGGGAGAGGACATAGCCGTAATTATTTCTGCGGTTATGTTTGGATTAATGCACGGAAACTTTGTGCAAATGCCCTTTGCCTTTATTGTGGGGCTGATTCTGGGAATGGCGGTAATAAAGACAGGCTCTTTATGGACGGGGGTTGCAATACATTTTATAAACAACTTTATGTCGGTGCTTTTAGGGGAGTTTTTGCCGCTCGGCGATTCGGTTTTTCTAAACAGCGCAGTAACAGCAGGATATTTTATGATAAGCCTAACCCTTGGTTTTGTCGGAATTCTTATGCTAAAAGGCAGGTCAAAGGAGGCTTTAAGCCTTAGCTCAGGTGAATTAACGGCAAGCTTTAAGGAAAAGCTGCTATGGTTTTTTACTTCTCCGCTTATAATAATAGGAATAGCCCTTACAATAGCCGAGGGCGCGGGTTGGTTTTAAATAATGTTTCACGTGAAACAAAAAGGTGTGTGTTTCACGTGAAACACTGACTTAATATTAATATTTAGGATGCATAGGTTATGAAAAACGGTTTTATGGAAGAGGCAATTGCCCTTGCAAAATGCGCAAAAGAGCTAGGGGAGGTCCCTGTTGGTGCAGTCGTTGTTAAAGACGGGAGAATTATCGGTAGAGGCTTTAATACAAGAGAAACAGAGCATGACCCCACGGGACACGCTGAAATTGTTGCAATAAGACAGGCGGCAAGCAGGTGTGGTTCTTGGAAGCTTGATGACTGCGATATTTATGTTACCCTTGAACCTTGTCCAATGTGTGCCGGAGCAATAATAAACAGCCGAATAAAGCGTGTTTTCTTCGGAGCTTATGATTTAAAAGGCGGAGCCGCCTCAAACGAGTCGGTTGTAAATCTTTTCAGACTGCCCTTTAATCACACGCCCGAGGTTTATGGAGGCTTTTGCGAGGACGCTTGCGGCGAGCTTTTATCAGAATTCTTTAAAGAAAAAAGAGAAAACGTCAAAAAGGAGTGAGAACCGAGTTGTTCCCACTCCTTTTTAATTTACAGGTCTTCTCTGCCGAAGCAACCGCAAAGCATGGTAAGCAGGGCATAGCCCGACAAGGAAAAAAGGCAAAAAAGCAGGGTAAATATTAAGTTTGGAAGAGAAAGCAAGGATAAAAAGGAGTTTGAGGAATAGGTGACGGCCAGTGCGAAAATCAGAGGCAAAACAACCTTCTTAAAGGTGTCTATTTTTGCCTTTGAGACTTTAAGCAAACGATGAAGATTCATAAGTGCGGTAAAAAGATTGCTTAGATACATTATTCCTATAAAACCCGTTGTTCCAAACGAGGGGAGAATAAAGTAAATAAGCACAAGGCGTATTGAAGAATCAATTATAGAATTGCGAAAGGTAATATTCTGCTGGTCAAGCCCCTTTAAAAGCCCGTCGGAGATTGAATCAATATACATAAGCGGAACTAAGGGGGATAAAAGCTTTATCATCTCGCCGACCTCATTGTCTCCGTAAATAAGCCGTCCAAAAGCGTCGGCACCAAAGAAAAAGAGTGCCGAAAAGGGTATGGAAGTAATAAGAATTATGTTAAGACTTTTTTCTACTGCATATTTGACTTTATAGGATTTTTCCCCTGCTACCGCCTCGCTCATTTCGGGAATAAGCAGGGTTGCAAGCGCGTTGAGCAAGGATGCCGGAAAGAAAAGGAGGGGAAGAGCCATGCCCTTTACAAGCCCGAATACCGAAAGGGAGACATCCCTTGACATTCCAAATCGTTGAAGTCCCGACGGTATCATAAAGCTTTCGGCGGTTCTAAGAAGCGAGTTTAGACCTCTGCCTACCGATACGGGCAGAGCAATATGTCGGATTTTGTTTGAAAGCTCGGATGTTTTAATATGCTGAGCCTCTTTTGGAAGAATTTTTCGTTTGTCGATTACATACATTATGTAAACCAATGTGCAGGAGCTGATTTCGGCTGCGACATCTCCGAAAACTACGGCACTGCAAGCGTAATTTAGACCCTTTTGCGCCGATTTTACGGAAATACTCATAATAATGCCCATTCTAACTGCTTGCTCCAATAGCTGTGAAACGCTGCCGGGAGAGCTCTTTTTTCTTGCCATAAAATAACCCTTAATACAGGCGCAAACGGCGGAAAAAGGCAAAGAGAAGGGCAGTATTTTAAAGGCGCTTTGTGCCCTTGCATCCCCTATAAAAGAAAGGGAAATAAAATCTGCTCCTAGAAAGATTAGCGCGGCAAAGAGTCCCGAAATTGCCGCCGCCGTAAATATACAACGTTTCATAACAAGCTGCGCTCCCCGCCTGCCTCCCAAAAGAAGCTCCTCACTTACAAGACGGGTAACCGCAAGATTTATGCCTGCGGAGGAAAGACCTCCGACCAGCATATAGACCGAAAAAATCTGGCTGTAAAGACCTATGCCGTCTGAACCGATTGCTCCTGCAAGCCAGGCGCGAAAAAACATACCTACGGCACGCAAAATTAGACTTGTCACCGTAAGAGTGATTGCGTTTTTTATAAAAATAACCTTGGTTTTGCGCATATAGACACCTCTTGTAATCTATATGCTTTACTGCTTGTTTTAAATGTACGCTATAAGAAAATTAAAAGCAGGGAAAGAATTAGCCCGAGAATTCCGACAAGATAAAGGCCAAGCGCCCATTTTAACATAATAAGGATAAATTTTTTCAAAGCGCACCTCCTAAACTAATCTTTTGCAAGCTTAGTTTAGACCTTTATTATAAAAAATATACGATATATAAATATATGTGTGGCGGCTTAAAAGGACGAAAGTCAGGAAAAGTCAAAACATTTTACAAAAAATTCATATTTTGCTGTTGACAAACCAAAATATTTATGGTAAATTATAGCATGTTAGCACTTAAAGGCATAGAGTGCTAATTTACAGAGAAATTAAATAAAGGGGGGCGTACGAGTTGGAACTGACACAGCGAAAAAGAGCAATTCTTGCTGAAATCGTAAAAATGTATATTGAAACGGGCGAACCGATTGGCTCTAAGCTGTTGGCAACAAGGCTTAAAGACTCCCCCTCTACCGCAACCCTGCGCGCCGAAATGTGTGAGCTTGAAAAGCTAGGCTACCTAAAACAGCCGCACACCTCTGCGGGAAGATTCCCGACCAGCAGAGCTTACAGACTTTATGTAAACGAGCTTATGGCACGGGACGACATTTCGGGCGACAGCAGA
>JAFXIJ010000029.1 GCA_017533175.1 Clostridia bacterium | reverse complement strand
TGTTGTAAATATAATTCCCTTAATGGCAGGCGAAAAGGTTACCAAGATTTTGGCAACTCCCGAGCTTGATAACGAGCAGTTTATCGTTATGGGTACAAAGGACGGCTGTATTAAGAGAACCTCTATGGAGGCATTCAAGAATACACGCAAGAGCGGTATTATTGCTCTTGAGCTTGAAGAGGGCGATGAGCTGCGCTTTGTTGCTCTGTCTGATGGCAATAAAACCTTGCTTGTTTCTACCAAGAAGGGTAAGGCTATCCGCTTTGATGAGAATGATGTTCGCGCTATGGGAAGAACAGCTCGAGGCGTGCGCTCAATAAGACTAGGCCTAGGCGATGAGGTCGTTTCAATGGCGGTCTGCGATGAGGACACAGTTCTCTTAACCGTTACAGAAACGGGCTATGGCAGAAGAACTCCGATTTCCGACCACCGTATTCAGACAAGAGGCGGAAAGGGTATTACAAACTACCGCACCGAAAAATACGGTGACGTTTGCGGTGTTATTGCGGCAAACGACGATGAGGACATCATTATGATTTCTTCGGACGGAATAATCATTCGAATTGCTGTTTCAACCATCAGTATGTCCAAGCGTCCCTCAAAGGGAGTTAGAATTATGAGGGTTGGAGAGCAGGGCGATAACCGCGTGCTTTCACTTGCGACCACGCCTCACGATGAGGAAGAGGTTACCGATGTACCTGAGGCTCCCGAAGCTGATGCCGCAGAAACGGGCGAAGATGCAGAAGAGCAAAGGGAAGAATAATAGGTAAATAGCTTAAAATAAGGGGGAAATGAGTTTTTTCAGTAGTTTTTATACTATACAATTACTCATTTCTCCTTTTTTAATCAAAGGAATGACAAAAGAGTAAAACAATAAAAAACAGAAGAAAACACAAGAAAAACAAAGAAAAAGGCAACTATTTTAATCTGCGAATAGTTTTTTGCTTTAAATTTGTCATTTTAACTTTATTCGGAGGAATTAACTTGCAAGAAAATTTTACAACCCAAAATATCCCGCCCGAGCCGTTTTTTATTTTTGAAAGAAGAAAAGTAAAGAAAACGGCAATGAGCGTGGGAATAGCATT
The DNA here is from genome assembly GCA_017533175.1 of Clostridia bacterium. Lineage (GTDB taxonomy): Bacteria > Bacillota > Clostridia > Oscillospirales > Acutalibacteraceae > SFWF01. Next base: position 3,025 of record JAFXIJ010000029.1, on the reverse strand, counting down.
TATTATTTTACTTTTCATTCCGAGGGTTTGCATATACGCATTTTTGTGGGCGATGGCTATCCTCGGACAAAACGGCGCAAAAATAATAACAGAGCCTGCTTTTCAACAATTGTGGCAGATAGTGGTTTCAATTCTGATGATGGTAATTCCGGCATTTATTATTCCGCGCCTTGAAAAAAAGAAAACTGCTGAGCTTATTTCCTTTAAAAGACCTAGGAAAAGGCTGTTTTTACCCTTTGTTTTAATTGGAATAGGAGTTTGTGCTTTTGCAAACATTGCAACAAATGTAATAGCCTCTATTATGGAAAGCTTTGGATTTTTTTATTCTGCTCCAGAAGTAGAGGTACCAAGCGGTGTTTTCGGAGTAGTTTTGGTTATTCTTTCAACAGCAGTTACTCCTGCACTTGTCGAGGAGTTTTTGATGAGAGGCTCGGTTCTCGGCAGCATTAAGGACATGGGAGAGGACGTAGCCGTAATTGTTTCGGCGGTTTTGTTCGGTGTAATGCACGGAAACTTTGTGCAAATGCCCTTTGCCTTTATCGTGGGGCTGATTCTGGGAATGGCGGTAATAAAGACAGGCTCTTTATGGACGGGAGTTGCAATACATTTTATAAACAACTTTATGTCGGTGCTTTTAGGGGAGTTTTTGCCGCTCGGCGATTCGGTTTTCCTAAACAGCGCAGTAACAGCGGGATATTTTATGATAAGCCTAACCCTTGGCTTTGTCGGAATTCTTATGCTAAAAGGCAGGTCAAAGGAGGCTTTAAGCCTTAGCGCAGGTGAATTAACAGCAAGCTTTAAGGAAAAACTGCTATGGTTTTTTACTTCTCCGCTTATAATAATAGGAATCGCCCTTACAATAGCCGAGGGCGCGGGTTGGTTTTAAATAATGTTTCACGTGAAACAAGGAACTGTGTGTTTCACGTGAAACACTGATTTAATATTAATATTTAGGATGCGTAGGTTATGATAAACGAATTTATGGCAAAGGCAATTGCCCTTGCAAAATGCGCGAAAGAGCTAGGGGAGGTTCCGGTTGGCGCAGTCGTTGTTAAAGACGGGAGAATTATCGGCAAAGGCTTTAATACAAGAGAAACAGAGCATGACCCCACGGGACACGCAGAGATTGTTGCAATAAGACAGGCGGCAAGCAGGTGCGGTTCTTGGAAGCTTGATGACTGCGATATTTATGTTACACTTGAACCTTGTCCCATGTGTTCCGGAGCAATAATAAACAGCCGAATAAAGCGGGTTTTCTTCGGAGCTTATGATTTAAAAGGCGGAGCCGCCTCAAACGAGTCGGTTGTAAATCTTTTCAGACTGCCCTTTAATCACACACCCGAGGTTTACGGTGGCTTTTGCGAGGACGCTTGCGGCGAGCTTTTATCAGAATTCTTTAAAGAAAAAAGAGAAAACGTCAAAAAGGAGTGAGAACCGAGTTGTTCTCACTCCTTTTTAATTTACAGGTCTTCTCTGCCGAAGCAACCGCAAAGCATGGTAAGTAGGGCATAGCCCGAAAGGGAAAAAAGGCAGAAAAGCAGGGTAAATATTAAGTTTGGAAGAGAAAGCAAGGATAAAAAGGAGTTTGCAGTATAGGTGATGGCAAGAGCGAAAAACAGAGGCAAAACAACCTTTTTAAAGGTGTCTATTTTTGCCTTTGAGACTTTAAGCAAGCAATGAAGATTCATAAGTGAGGTAAAAAGATTGCTTAAATACATTATTCCTATAAAACCCGTCGTTCCAAACGAGGGGAGAATAAAGTAAATAAGAACAAGGCGTATTGAAGAATCAATTATAGAATTGCGAAAGGTTATATTCTGCTGGTCAAGTCCCTTTAAAAGCCCGTCGGAGATTGAATCAATATACATAAGAGGAACCAAGGGGGATAAAAGCTTTATCATCTCGCCGACCTCATTGTCTCCGTAAATAAGCCGTCCAAAAGCGTCGGAACCAAAGAAAAAGAGTGCAGAAAAGGGTATGGAGGTAATAAGAATTATATTAAGACTTTTTTCTACTGCATATTTGATTTTATAGGATTTTTCCCCTGCAACCGCCTCGCTCATTTCGGGAATAAGCAGGGTTGCAAGAGCATTGAGCAAGGAGGCGGGAAAGAAAAGGAGGGGCAGAGCCATGCCCTTTACAAGCCCGAATACCGAAAGGGAGACATCCCTTGACATTCCAAATCTTTGAAGTCCCGACGGTATCATAAAGCTCTCGGCAGTTCTAAGAAGTGAGTTTAGACCTCTGCCTACCGATACGGGCAGAGCGATATGTCGGATTTTGTTGGAAAGCTCGGCCGTTTTAATATGCTGAGCCTCTTTCGGAAGAATTTTTCGTTTGTCGATTACATACATTATGTAAACCAATGTGCAGGAGCTGATTTCGGCTGCGACATCTCCGAAAACCACCGTACTGCAAGCGTAACTTAGACCCTTTTGTGCTGATTTTACGGCGATGCTCATAATAATGCCCATTCTAACTGCTTGCTCCAAAAGCTGTGAAACGCTGCCGGGTGAGCTCTTTTTTCTTGCCATAAAATAACCCTTAATACAGGCGCAAACGGCAGAAAAAGGCAAAGAAAATGGCAGAATTTTAAAGGCGCTTTGCGCCCTTGAGTCTCCCACCAATGAAAGTGAAATAAAATCTGCTCCTAAAAAGATTAACGCGGCAAAGAGTCCCGAAATTACCGCTGCCGTAAATATACAGCGTTTCATAACAAGCTGCGCTCCCCGTCTGCCTCCCAAAAGAAGTTCTTCACTCACAAGACGGGTAACCGCAAGATTTATGCCCGAGGAGGACAGACCTCCGACCAGCATATAGACCGAAAAAATCTGGCTGTAAAGACCTATGCCGTCTGAGCCGATTGCTCCTGCAAGCCAGGCACGGAAAAACATACCAACGGCGCGCAAAATAAGACTTGTCGCCGTTAGTGTGATTGCGTTTTTAATAAAAATAACCTTGGTTTTGCGCATATAGACACCTCTTGTAATCTATATGCTTTACTGCTTGTTTTAAATGTACGCTA
>JAFXIJ010000028.1 GCA_017533175.1 Clostridia bacterium | reverse complement strand
TGCGTAAAAATATTTACCCTCTACCTCTTTTTTACCTAACTTAAAGCCCTTACCGTCCTTCATAGCTTTTTCCGCCTCTCATAGTGAAAAATTACAAGCAAAACAACCAAAGCTCCGCTGGCACAACCAAAAAAGTCCAAAACTACATCAAAAACACCCGGCCCTCTACCCGGAACAAATAGCTGATGCAGTTCATCAAAAATAGCATACGCCAATCCCACAGCCAAGCAAACAGCTACTTTGATTTTCCTTTTGCAATTATATGTATGCATCGCAATCAACGAAAAAACGCCCATAAAAAAATATGCTGTAAAGTGGGCAGCCTTTCTTATGAAAACGTGAATTGCTGACATTATGCTTGCTAGTTCCTCCTTGGGCAGAGAATCAATGTCTTTATAAAAAAACTTTATAACCTCTTTTGTTATCGAACCCGAAAGACTTGCAGACTGAGCTCTTGTTTGGGCAGATAAATTGAAAAGAATTATCATTATTAAAGCTGTCAAGCCCCAAGAAAGATACCTTATAAATAAAAGCTTGTTTTTGTTCATTTTACTGTTTCTTTAACCATTCTACTGCCGCCTGCTTTACAGGATCTTCATCATCACTCAGCAGATGAAAATATGTTTTTTGTTCCTCATTTAACTTAACCTCTATATCAGGAGTAAGTCCTACCTCGTTAAAGGACTCTCCTGAATGAGAAAAGAACTCCGCAATAGTAAACACCGCCGCCGAGCCGTCTGTAAAGCCAAAGGTGCTTTGCATAACGCCTTTTCCGTAGGTAGTGCTTCCTATAAGCACACCCTTATTAAAATCGCGCACTGTTGCGCTAAAAAGCTCAGAAGCACTGGCAGTAGCACCATCTACCAAAACCACCATCGGAAGTTCTATTTCCTCAGAATCCGACTCAGCATAGGTTTCTACCTTGCCATTTCCGTATTTTACTGTCATTAAAACCCCTTCGGGCATAAGGAAATCCAGCATCTCGGTAACCGATTCTACCGTTCCGCCTCCATTTCCCCGAAGGTCAAATATTAGTCCCTTTGCGCCATTTGTTTTAAGTGAGTTTACAGCATTTTTAAACTGAGCGATTGATTCTGTGTTGAAGGAGGTTATTTCAATAAACCCATAATCCCCTATCATTTTTGCAAAAACCGATTGAGCCATAAAGCTTGAATATAGAGCCGAAACCGAAAGCTCTTCCCCGCCGCGAAGCAAAGTAAGCTCGACCGTTGAGCCGATTTCACGCAGAATATCATTTACCGAATTGTCGTATCCACGCTCTGTTACCGTCACTCCGTCAATGGCAATTATTTCATCGCCCGCCTTTATTCCCGCCTTTGCAGCAGGACAGTTATCATAGACATGCTTGACATAGATAGTGTGATTATCGGGATGCTCTACAACTATTATTCCGATTCCTACTGCTTGACCTTCTAAGCGGTCGCTTCTATCCTTATTCTCATCGGCTGTATAATATCCCGCATATTTATCTTCAAGTCCTGATATATATCCTCTAATTATACCGTCCTCAATCTTTTGTTCATCTATATCGCCGTAAAAATTAGAGGTGAAAAGGTCCATTTGTTTAAGCTTAAAAAGCTTTGTATCGTTTGAAACCCAAAAAAACACCGCAACAAAAGCAACCGCCAAAGTTATGACAGCAGTAATTAGGCTTATAAGAATATACTTGCCGTAGGTTTTTTTGTTTGTTTCTTTTTCTCTCTTCATTAAGCTTCCTTAAAAAGCACGGGGCAAGGTGAATGCCTTAGCACTACCCTCGCCCCCGTCTTTATTTTACCTTTGAATAAAATTTCATCGGGTCAACTCGTACATAATTTTGAATAATCTCATAATGCAGATGCCAGCCTGTTGACCAGCCTGTTGAACCCACATATCCAATAACCTGTCCCTTTTTAACCTGCTGACCGTTGCGCACGGTTATTGAACCCATGTGTCCGTAAAGGGTACGATAATTGGTCCCGTTATACGAACCGTGGTCTATGGCTACATAGTTGCCGTATCCACCGCCGCATCCGCAGCTTCCGCTTTTGCCATAGTTGTGGGTACATCCGGATTTTGCTATATATACCGTTCCGTTGGCAGTTGCTACAACAGCCTTACCCTTAATTCCGCCGTTTGAAATATCAATGCCCTTATGCGAGCTTCCCCAGCGGGAGCCGTAATAAGAAGAAATTCCGAAATTTCCTGGCACAGGCCAGATGAACTGACCATCGGCAAATATTTGATTCCCTCCTGTTGAAGGCTTTAATGCTTCCTGCATTTCCTTCTTTATAGCCGCAATATCCTTTTGTGCGGCAGCGGCATCAGAGGAAAGACCGCTTATAATTTTATTTACCTTTGAAACCTGAGTGTCAAGCTCCTGCTGCTTTGAATTAAGTGTTTTTCTTATTTCATTTTGCTTGGCAATCATGCTCTCATTCTGCTCTGTTATCTTTTCAATCTCAACAATTGTTTCTTCGAGCTTTTCTATTAATTTCTTGTCCCGTCTTGACATATTGGATGTATATTCAGACAAAACAAGAAAGTCCGAAAAGCTTTCTGCGCCAAGCAATATTTCCAAGCCGCCTGCCGTGCTACCGCTCATATAAATGTTTCGTATGCGTTTTCTGAAAGCATCAATAGAGTCAGATATTTCGGCATTTTTCTCGGCAATCAGCTTCTCGTTTTGAGCGATTGATGCATTATATTTTTTTATTTCAGAGTTACACAAATCTATCTGCTGTTGCAGGGTATATATTTGTGAATCAAGCGCCGCCTTGATTTTCTGTTGGCTTGCCTTCTCGGCTTGGAGCTTTTTAAGCTCTGCCTGCTTTTGAGCAAGCTCATCTTCCAGCTGTGAATAGGAAGCGGCAAAGGTGTCTATTACCGCAAATTCTGTTGCAGTAAACACCATAACCATACAAACAAGCACCGCTAGAATTTTAAATATTTTACTTTTCAAAAGGGTACCTCCATATATTTTTACCGCAAATGTTAATTAATCTTATATTGCCGCAAACTCGCTGCCCTCTTTTTTAAGATACTTACTTATCATAATTGCACTGCCCAGCACACCTGCAAGTATGCCGATAGCAACAAATATTCCTAAAACCAGATGCCATACAGAGCTAAATCCGATTACCTCCATCATACCGAATGTGCCGTTGTTTTTAATAGACTCGGTAGCAACACGGTAACAGAAGTAAACTATTCCCATAGAAAGTCCTGCTGAAACAAGTCCTATTGTCATTCCCTCAATGATAAAGGGCAGGCGTATGAAGGACTTGGTTGCGCCCACTGCCTTCATAATGCTTATTTCAAGCTTTCTGCTGTACATGGTAACTCGTATAGTATTTGAAACGATAACGAGGGAAATTATAAGGAGTATTGCTATAATCCAAAATCCTGCAACCGCAATACCTTCCTTAATTGCCGTAATTGTATCGGCAAGCTTTGCGTGTGATTGAAGTGAATCTATTCCCTTTATCTTGCTAAGAGAAGTCAAGGTTTCATTATAAAGGGACATATCGCTAAGAGTTATCTTAGCACCACAGGAAAGAGGATTTCCGCTGCCGTCCAAATACGCAGCCGTACCCTCCTGTCCTTCAAGATATCTATCCTTTGCTATTTTAAGAGCATCCTCGCTGGAAAAATATTCAACCTTTATAACGTTGTCGATATCTTTTTCTATTTTATCGCAAAGGGCAAGTGCCTCCTCCTCATTATGAATAAGGTAGGCATCCTCAGGTATAGCGTCGGTCTTGTTTTCTTCGTTTTCATTCGAAGTACTTGAAGTATCCTGCTCTAATTTATCATAATCAACCGAGGCAGAGCCGTAGCGTACCGATATTTCATCATTAAAGAAGGCCATAATGACATTCTGCTGTTCAAGTGTGCCTAGTGCCTTATCAACATTCATTGTAATAAGCACAGCCAGTCCCATAAGAACCATACACGCAACCAAAACACCTATTGATGCAATAGTCATAAGGCGGTTTGCCCACATGCTTTTTATGCCTTCTCCTGCGAGATATTTTACACTTCTTACCTTCATATACCCTCACCTCCGGCAGCATTATCTGCTACAATTTGTCCGTTTTCGAGGATAATAACCCTGTGCTGAAAGTCGCGCACGAGGTTGTGGTCGTGTGTTACCATAAGCACGGTAGTTCCCTGCTTATTAATTTCGGTAAGCTTGGATACGATTTCATAAGACAGAGTCGGGTCAACGTTTCCGGTAGGCTCGTCCGCAATAATAAGGTCGGGCTTATTTACAAGAGCGCGAGCAAGTCCAACACGCTGTTGCTCACCGCCCGAAAGCTGATTGGGCATCGAACGTGCCTTATTTCCAAGTCCCACCATGCTGAGCACGGCAGAAACATCTTTTCTTATTTTTCTTGTAGGCGCACCCGTAACATGCATTGCAAATGCAACATTGTCAAACACATTCATCGTAGGAATCAAACGGAAATCCTGAAAAACAATACCCATAGTTCTTCTGAGCATAGGAATTGCCTTACTTCTTATTTTCATCAGGTTGTAGCCATTTACCATTATATTTCCGGTGTTTGCCTTTTCTTCCCTGACAATAAGCTTCATAAATGTGCTTTTTCCTGCGCCTGATGCACCCACAACGAAAACAAATTCGCCGGGGTTTATTTTAATATTTACATCACGAAGTGCATGTGTGCCGGTTTTATATGTCTTTGATACACCCCGAAATTCAATTATAGGTTTAACGGAGTGCTGTGATTCATTACCGCTAATGGTGAATCGTTCCTTTCTAAACTATATTTTGCGTTTTAGTATTTAACGGGGTCTGCTTGCAGATACTTATGGACCATAAGTGCAATTTTAAATACTATGGCATGGTCAAACTCACGAAGGTCAAGACCTGTGATTCTCTTGATTTTTTCAAGTCTGTAAACAAGGGTGTTTCTGTGAACAAAAAGCTTGCGTGAGGTTTCGGAAACGTTTAGGTTGTTTTCAAAGAATTTCTGAATCGTAAACAAGGTTTCTTGGTCAAGACTTTGAATAGAGCCTCTCTTAAACACCTCGCGCAGATATGTCTGACAAAGGGTGGTGGGCAGCTGATAAATAAGACGTGCTATTCCCAAGTTGTCATAGCTTATTATGCTTTTCTCAGTATCAAACACCTTGCCCACTTCAAGTGCTGCCTGAGCTTCCTTAAACGACCGTGAAAGCTCGCTTATTCCTTCAACAGAGGTTCCTATACCTATAACAACACGGGTATAAAATTCTCCCGAAAGGGTGTCTGCAATAGACATTGCAAGCTTTTCAATGTCATTATTATTAATTCCAGCCTTTGTTTCTTTAATTAAAGCGATGTCGTTTTCATTAATGCTTATAACAAAATCTTTTGTTTTATCAGGGAAAAGGTTTTGAACAACATCATAGACTACTACATCGGTAGGCTCTGTTGTGCGAATTATAAGAGCTGTGCGCTGAACATCGTTATTAAAGTGAAGCTCACGTGCACGAATATATATATCACCGGGCAGAATATTATTAAGAATCACGTTCTTGATAAAGTTGCTGCGGTCATATTTTTCATCGTAATAAAACTTAATATTGGAAAAGGAAATTGCTAAAATTGTGCAATACTTTTCGGCAAAAGGATCATTTCCGGCAACAAAAACATAATACTCACCGCTTTGGTTAGAGCCAATTGCCTTGTATGTATAATCCTCCAAAGTAAATATATCGTTTTTTGCAATAAGGGATAAATCAGGAGTTAATGTTTCTCCTATTTTGCTTAACTCACTGCAAGCAATAATGTTTCCGTTTGAATCTATTACTCCTATGGTTCTGTCTACTGCGTCCTTCATTTGCTGAACGATGCTTTGAAATAAACGATTTGCCATTTTTTACGCCCCTTTTATAATTTACATCTTGTGAATGTGCCACGTATAAGCATTGTTTACATAAATTGAAAAGCTAAATAACCATACACAATATATTTTACACAAAAATAGGTCATTTTTCAAGGATTAAATTTAAAAAAATTACAATAAATCTTAAAAAGATATAAAAATCGGCTCTTATATAAAAAGAAATCTTCCGGATAAAATAAAACGACCTCCAAGGCTTTGCCTTGGAGGTCGTTAACTTTTTTAATTGCAGATGGTTTTTTCGGTATCCTTATCGAAAAGATGAATCTTCTCGGGTTCGATTGTGATTGTGATGGTATCGCCAGGCTTTGCTGTGTTTGTTGGGCTAACACGAGCATTTATGCTCTGCTGCTCGCAGTTCATATACAGATAGGTTTCAGCACCCATCAGCTCTGTAACCTCAACATTTGCAGTAACAACGCCATCTGGGAATTCAGCAATGAGTTTTTCCTCGTTGTGAACGTCCTCAGGGCGAATACCCATGATAACTTCTTTTCCTACATACTCATCAAGTGTACCGTTCTTGTTCTTTGACTCAGGTAGCTTAATCTTATACTTAACGCCTGCACGGGTCTTGGTATCTTCTGTACCAAACTCAACAAAGAAGGTCTTGTCTTCTTTGAGAAGCTTTGCCTCTACAAAGTTCATCTGAGGTGAACCAATGAAGCCTGCAACGAAGAGATTGCAAGGATACAGATAAAGATTTTGAGGAGTATCAACCTGCTGAATGAGTCCGTCCTTCATAACTACGATACGGGTACCCATTGTCATAGCTTCGGTCTGGTCGTGGGTAACGTAGATGAAGGTTGTACCAAGCTTTAAGTGAAGCTTTGAAATCTCGGTACGCATCTGTGCACGAAGCTTAGCATCCAGGTTGGAAAGCGGCTCGTCAAGAAGGAATACCTTAGGTTCACGAACGATAGCACGACCGAGTGCAACACGCTGACGCTGACCACCCGAAAGAGCCTTCGGCTTTCTCTCTAAAAGATGTGAAAGGTCAAGGATTCTAGCAGCCTCTTCAACACGACGGCGGATTTCCTCCTTGGGTGTCTTGCGGAGTTTAAGTCCAAACGCCATGTTGTCAAAAACTGTCATATGAGGATAAAGTGCATAGTTCTGGAAAACCATTGCAATATCTCTATCCTTAGGAGCAACATCGTTAACGACTCTGTCGCCGATGTAAATTTCACCGTCGGAAATTTCTTCAAGTCCTGCTACCATTCGAAGAGTAGTGGACTTACCGCAACCGGAAGGACCAACAAGAATTATAAATTCCTTATCCTTGATTTCAAGATTGAAATCGGATACTGCTGTTACTCCACCGGGGTATCTTTTGTAAACATTACGTAGTGATAAACTTGCCATAAATTGACCTCCTATTTTGATTACAGTGCGGCGCACTACAATCTGCTATACTAATTATAGCAAAAGTACCTGTAAATTACTATAACCTTTATTCCCAAAATATAATCTTTTGTTTTAGTCAAAATGTTGAAATTATATTAAGAAATAGTTAATTTTAGCTCATCCGGGGAAATTTCGACACATTCCCCTTCTTCAAGATTGCTTGGTAGTTTTAGCTTACCTATTGAAACTCGGCTAAGATGATTAACCCCTAGGCCCACTGTACCGAACATTCTTTTTATCTGATGATATTTACCTTCACTAATAGTTATATAAACACTGTTCTTTGTTAGCATCTGTATTTTGGCAGGTCGGCATTTTGTTCCGTCGGCTAAAACCGCACCGTTTTCGATGCTGTTTTTAGCCTCTTCGGTAAGCTCGCCGTCAAGCTCAGTATAGTAGCATTTTTCAATGTTCGACTTAGGCGAAGTAACCCGATGTGCAAAATCTCCGTCATCTGTAATTATGATAAGACCCGTAGTATTTTTATCCAGCCTTCCGACCGGAAAAAGCCCGTCTCTTTTTAAATTATCGGGAATTATATCAACAACAGTTTTGACTCTCTTATCGGTTGCGGCAGAGAGGATTCCTGACGGTTTGTTCATAAGAATATAGATATGTTTTTTGTAGGTTACTGGCTTCTTATCACATAAGACCTGGCTTTCGCCCACACAAACCTTATCCTCTGCCCTCTTTATAACCTTACCATCGACCGTAACCTTTCCGCCCTTAATAAGCTTTTTGGCATCGGTGCGTGAGATTTTGCAGGCAACCGACAGATATTTATCTATACGGATATGCTCCATTATTTATTTCCCTCAATCAAAACAACGGCGTGGGCACTTATTCCTTCGAGTCTTCCCGTAAAGCCAAGCCTTTCTTCGGTCGTTGCTTTTATATTGACAGCTTCAACATTAATTCCGCAAATTTTAGCAACGGTTTTACGCATATTATCAATATAAGGTGCAAGCTTTGGCATTTGCGCTATTACGGTAGCATCGATATTGGCAATAGCATAACCCTTTTCGCTTATAAGTGCTACTGTTTTTTTAAGCAAAAGCTTGCTATCAATATTCTTGTAAGAGTCATCATTATCGGGAAAATGTTTGCCTATATCTCCAAGTGCCGCTGCACCGAGCAGAGCATCGCAAATCGCGTGCAACAAAACATCCGCATCGGAATGTCCAAGCAATCCGAGTGTGTAAGGTATTTGAACGCCGCCTAAAAAAAGTTCTCTGTTGCAGACCAGTTTATGAACATCGTAGCCGTGACCGATTCTAATACTCATTTTAATATTCCTCACCTAAATAAATTTCCGCTAAGAGCATATCCTCGGGGGTTGTGATTTTTATGTTTTTCATATCGCCCTCAACAGTTTTTACACTTATACCTGCGGCTTCAAGCAGAGCTGCATCATCTGTGAAGCTTTCAAGCGGCTTGTCCTTTGCAAAAGATAAAAAGCTTTCAATATTTACGCCTTGGGGAGTTTGAACTGCTATAAGCTCATCGCGATTCAAGGTCTGCTCAACAGCGCCCTCTGCATTAATCTTTTTAATGGTATCCTTAACCTTTACGCCGCAGACAACACAGTCTTCTTCCAAAAGGCTTAAAGCAACTCTTGAAATAACCGTGCTTGAAACAAGCGGTCTTGCTCCGTCATGAACCAGAGCCTTTTCATATTTGTCGCTAAGCTTTAACAAGCCGTTTTTTACCGACTCCTCTCGGCATTCGCCCCCCAATACTACCGAAGAAAGCTTTGCTACCGAGTATTTTTTTGCAAGCTCGTACACACTTTGGACTTTTTCCTCGCGTGTTACAACAACTATTTCCGATATAAGCGGGTTTTGCTCAAAGGCTCTTAGCGTGCGTGCAAGCACGGGCATTCCGAGCAGTTCCGTCAACTGCTTATCGATTCCCTTCATTCTGCTCGATTTTCCCGCCGCCACTATAACCACAGGTAAAGCAGTTTCAGGAGTTTTTACCTGTTTAAATTCAAGTTCAAACTGAGTTATATGCATTTTCGGGTTTCCTTCCAATTCAAAACCTTAAAATAAAGTGTGTGAATTACTATTGCTAAAAGTGCGCCAACCGACCAGCCTGCCAGGACATCCGAAATGTAGTGAACTCCAAAATAAAGCCTTGTTATTCCAATAATTATGGGTAAGGCAATTAAAAGGCATTTAAGCCAGTTGCGAATATCCTGCCTTTTTACAATGAGTAGCAACACCAATAAAAGTGCTATGTAAAGCGCCATATTATTCTGTGAATGGCCACTTGGGAAGCTAGTTTCTGTTTCGTTTGGGAAAAGTTTAAACTCCGGTCTGGGTCTGTCAACCAACGCCTTTAAGCATACATTCACAATTCTTGAAATGATTACGGTAAGTGCTACGGGTAGCCCCACTGTAAAGAACTTCTTAAATATTATCGAAAGAACAAAAATTAAAACTGTAACGGTTACAACCCCTATTGTTCCACCAAGTTCGGTTAAACCAAATAAAGGATAATAAAAAAACTTAGGAAGTTTTTGCAGAGTATCAAAAACTGCCCTTTCAAATTCAGGAATCGGTTCGGTTATAGCTACAAATGCTCCAAAGAAAATAGGAACTAATAAAAGCAGCCACCAAAAATTAAACTTTTTCATATTTTCTTCCTCAAACCAAATAATATAAAATAAATTAAACCGCACTTAAAATTTTAAGCGCGGTTTATTGCATGAATTTTATTCTGAATCGCAATCGCCTTCGCAGTCCTCACAATCGCAATCACATTCAAACTCAAATTCGAGGCGTGTTCCGCAGTTGGGGCAGTTCATCTCTTCCTCTTCAAGCATAGATTCATCAAGATAAATGATATCGTGACAGCTGGGGCACTCTACCTCGTACACCTCATCGTCGTGATAATCATCGTATAAATCATCATCATCTTCGTCATCATCGTCGCCATAGAAATCATCCTCTATTGCGGCTAAATCCTCATCAACTGCATCAACCTGCTCGGCTATCTCATCAACAGTTTCATCAATGGCATCAATCTCATCTACCATATCTTGAAGAAGGTCGATAATACTAAGCAGCACCTTGCCCTCCTTAGTTTTATCATCAAGAGCAATACCCTCTGCTAATCCTTTGATGTAAGAAATTCTTTCTGAAATAGTCATATTTTTTCTCCTTAATTATTTGTATATAAAGCAAGCGTTTACGCACGCTCCATATATTCACCTGTACGAGTATCAATGCGAAGCACATCTCCCTCATTGATAAACAGAGGCACGCGAATTTCCGCACCTGTTTCAAGTGTTGCCGGCTTGGTTGCGTTAGTAGCTGTGTTTCCTGCAAAACCGGGGTCGGTCTGAGTAACTGCAAGCTCAACAAATGTGGGAGGCTCTACGCCAAACACCTTTCCCTTATAGGAAAGAATTTTGCAGGTCATGTTTTCCTTAACAAACTTAAAGGCATCTCCCAAATCTTCCTTATTAACAGGAACCATCTCATAAGACTCAGGGTCCATAAAGTAGTAAAGTCCCTCATCATTATAAGAGTATTCCATATCCTTTCTCTCTACGAAAGCGGTAGGATATTTTTCGTTTGGGTTAAATGTACGCTCAACAACAGAGCCTGCTATAACATTACGGATTTTCGCTCTTACAAAGGCAGCGCCCTTGCCCGGCTTTACATGCTGAAACTCAATTATCTGATACACATTTCCGTCCATCTCAAATGTAACGCCGTTTCTGAAATCTCCTGCACTTACCATAATTAATATTCCTCCAAAACAGTAACTATACATCACGGCAAAATTTACCGCTAGTTTATAAAATTATAAGCCGTTTTTCAGCTTTTGTCAAGTTTTTACATCCGTTCTTGCCTATTAAAAGCATATCCTCTATTCTAACGCCGAATTTTTCGGGTAAATATATCCCCGGCTCGTCTGTTACAATCTGACCTGCACGGAGTTTTTGATTGTTTTCGCCTGACCTTAAATTAGGTGTTTCGTGAATTTCTAAGCCTACGCCATGTCCCGTGCTGTGTGTAAAAAATTCACCGTATCCTGCATTTTCTATTACCTGTCGAGCTGCCTTGTCCGCCTCGCCACAGGTAATGCCCTGCTTGACAACTTTTATGACCGCTTCCTGTGCTTTAAGAACGGTGTTATAAACATCGTTCATTTCATCTGTTACATGTCCTACTGCAACTGTTCTTGTCATATCGCTTAAATATCCGCCGTAAACAGCACCATAGTCCATGGTTATAAAATCTCCTGCCTCTATCGGCTTATCGGTTGGAACGCCGTGCGGCATAGAGGAATTTTTGCCCGAAACTACTATTGTATCAAAGGCGAACCCTTCCGAGCCAAAGCTTTTCATCTTATATTCAAGAAAGGCGGCTATTTCGCGTTCTGTAACGCCGACCCTTATAAAATTTAAAATTTCCTCAAAAGCCCGTTCGGCAATTCGCTGTGCGGCTATGACGCAATCTACCTCCGCAGAGGTTTTAATCGAGCGTAAAGCTTTAAGTCTTTCGGACAAAGCCGCGCTTGCCGACACCTTAACAATTAATGCCTTTTTTAAATATGTGAAGGTCGAAATATCATTTTCAACCTCGATTAAAAGCTTTTGTGTTTCCTGCTCCTTGAATATTTTGTTTAACTGCTCGGCAATGTTTTCAAGCTTTAAAACGGTTGCATTTGAAGCCTGCTTTTGCGCTGCCTCTATATATCTGCCGTCAACAAATAGGAAATTTGCTTTATTTGTCAGCAATAAATATCCGAGAGACGAGCTAAACCCAGTAAGATATCTTCTGTTTACCGAGGTGATGATTAGCACCGCAGTTTTATCTGTTACAAAACGAAGTTTTTTAGTCATTTTAATTAACCAACGCCTTTACTTTGATTGCTTTTATTTTAATCTCTGATAATAGTCCTTCATCTGCTTTGCGTCCTCTGCCTGAGTGCCCGCTGACTCGCAAATAAAGGTTGGCGAGCAGTCTTTTTTATAGCAAATCTCAAGCGCCGGCTCAAACGAGGGGCCATAAATCGTATCATCAAAGGTCAGGTGTCTTACCTCTCCGCCAGATGAATATTCTATCTTTGAAAAATGAGAATGGAACTCTTTAAGCCTTGATATTCCAAGAGCATTCTCAATGCTGTCAAATATCTTTTCAAAATCCTTATACTCTTTTAATATTCCCATATCCCTTGCGTTTAGGTGGCCGAAATCTATACAAGGAATGAGTCTTTCATCCAGTCCGCACAGGCAGAGAACCTCTTCAAGTGTGCCAAGCTGATTGACCTTGCCCATTGTTTCGGGGCAAATACGAATATGAGAAAGTCCTTCGCTGTCAAGTGCAAAAAGCGCATTTTTCATTGTGTCTATTGCAAGCTGTAAAGCTTGTTCGCGACTTATTTTTCCGCAGGAGCCTGTATGAACTACAATTCTCTCTCCGCCCATTGCGTTTACTGCCCTTGCACTTTGCAAAATATAATCGACCGATTTTATGCGCTTTTCCTCATCGACCGATGACATTGATATATAATAGGGTGCGTGCAGAGAAAGCTGTATACCCTTTGCTTTTGCGGCTTCACCTAAAAGGCTTGCCTTCGAAAGCCCGATATTAACCCCTCTGCCACATTGGTATTCGAATGCATCAAGTCCTATTTTTTCAAGGTATTCGGGCACTTCAAGACTTGACTTGTATCCCATTTTTAAAAAGCTTTCACTGTTGCCCGCAGGTCCAAATTTAGCGCCCATTTTCCCACCTTTTCCTTAGTTTTTGTTCTATTTTTCGTCTTATCTTAAAGTTTAAAGTCTGTTCAGGAGTAATATCGGTAACAAGAATTGTTTTTATTCCCGCAAGTCTTCCGCCCAGAACATCGGTAAAAATCTGGTCACCTACAACTGCTGTTGTCCTTTTGCTTTTTCCCATTTTCTTTACCGCTTTTAAATAGCCAAATGGCAAAGGCTTTGCCGCAAGACCTACTGCATCAAGACCAATGCTCTTTGCAAACGATTTTGCTCTTTCTGCCTTTGCATTTGATAAAACAATAAGCTTTATGCCGCTTTTTTGCATACTTTCAAGCCACTCGACAACCCCGCTACGCAGAGTTTTGTTCTTATGCGCAACCGAAAGAGTGTTATCAACATCTAAAAGCAGGGCATCAATACTATTTTCTCTTAAAAAATCCACCGTAATATCGGTGATAGTGTTTATTATAAAATGAGGTTTTAACATTTTTCCTCCAAAAACATAAAAGCGGTTGCACTGCAACCGCTTTCATCTTAAAAAATAATTGGGTGCATAATGCCATCCATCAGACCCGTATAGTCTCTAATCGCTTAGCGGAACTTGCGTTTGCGTGCCGCCTCAGACTTCTTCTTACGCTTTACAGAGGGCTTCTCATAGTGTTCTCTCTTACGGACTTCTTGTATAACTCCGTCCTTTGCCGTCTGTCTCTTGAAACGTCTAAGCGCATTGTCAAGCGATTCATTTTCTTTAATTCTAACCTGACTCATCCAATTCCCTCCCTTTGCAGTATTGCAGAGGATAAACTTGCAAATGACATTATACTACAACGAAAGCTAAGTTGTCAAGAAATATTTATTTTAATTGACAATATTAACATTATATTTGTCAGCCCAATAGTCAAACTGAACTAACCAGGCTATAAGCTGTGGCTTTGCCATAAGCTGTCCGAACCAGGTTCCGCCCTCGCCTTCAAATAATTCATTTACAGCGTTGGGTTTTAAAAGCTCAAAAAGCAGTCCTCTCTTTTTGAGCCTTTCACGAAGCCTTTCGGTTACAAGCCTTTCGTATTCAGGATTGTGTGTCTTAGGATACGGGCTCTTTTTTCTATAAAGTATTTTTTCCGGAAGCCTATTTTTCATAGCATTTCTAAGCAGTGCCTTTTCGGTATTGTTTTCAAACTTAATGCTCCACGGAACATTAAACACAAACTCTAAAATTCTGTGATCAGAAAACGGCACTCTTACTTCAAGTCCGCTATACATACTCATTCTATCTTTACGTTCAAGCAAAGAAGTCATAAAATAATTGACAGAAAGCCATGTAGCTATACGGGCAGTTTTCATTTCCTTGCTTTCATTACCCGTCAAAGGACACTCTAATATGCTTTTTTTATATATATTTGATATGAAATCATAGCCTTCATCAGCCTTTACTATGTCCTCCTTGAAAAGCTGTATTCTTGCCTTTGGAGAGTGAATCCAAGGGAAAAAGTCACGATAGAGCATTTCTTCCCTATAAAACCAAGGATACCCGCCAAATATCTCATCGGAGCATTCTCCCGAAAGCACAACAGTATGCTTTTCTTTTATTCTTTTGCAAAAGTAAAGCAATGAGGAATCTATATCAGCCTGCCCCGGTATATCGCGTGCATTAACTGCGTCAAAAAGATAGTCGGCGACCTTGCTTGTAGGAGCTGTGAGCACGGTATGCTGTGTGCCTAGCTTATCTGACAAATATACGGCGTATTCATCATCCCCTTGGGGCTGAAAAAGGCTTTGCTTAAAGCTTTCCTTATTGCCTTCATATTCAAAGGAATAGGTGGAAAGCTGCATATTACTTCTTTTGTAATTTTCAGCGGCAACAGCGGTAATTACAGAGGAATCAAGTCCGCCCGAAAGCAGAACCGCAAGCGGCACATCGCTTATAAGCTGTCGGTTTACGGCATCGGTAAAGATTTCTTTTGTAACCTCTGCCGCCTCGGTGCTGTTTCCTTTCCAATCCTGAGCTTTAAGTTTCCAATAGGGCATCAGCTTTAAGCCGTCCTTATCAAAATAGCCGCTGTGTGCAGGCTTTATTTCACAGATGTTTTTAAACACTCCGCTTCCGTTTATTGTAACGGGTGACAGATACAAAAGCTGCCATAAGCCCTCTCGGTCAATTTCGGACTTTACATCGGGGTGAGCAAGTAGTGCCTTTATTTCGGATGCAATAAGTAATGTTGTTCCCACCTGTGTATAGAAAAACGGCTTTACTCCAAAACGGTCACGACAGAGAAATACCCTGTTTTCATCCTCTAAAAGAACAGCAAATGCAAATATTCCGTTAAGTAATTCGGGAGCCTTTTCCCTAAACACAATGTATGTGTAAAGCACCGTTTCGGTATCACAGTTGGTCTTAAAGCATATATTATATTCTTTAAGCGTTTTCCTTAACTCTGCCGAATTATATATTTCCCCATTATAAATTATTGTGTATTTTTTACCGCCGAATACCGCCGTCATGGGTTGGAGTCCGTTTTCTATATCCATTACTGACAGTCTGTTATGCTGAAAGGCGACATTTCGGGACATATAGATTCCCTGCTGGTCGGGACCTCTGTGAGCCATCTTGCTTCCCATTTGGGTTAATATTCCTTCGTTTATCCTTCGGTCATCTTTAAAATCAATCATTCCGCAAATCGAACACATTATATAGCCTCCAAACATTTTTTCGCACTATATTATATGTGTAATGAACTGATTTTGTAAAAGAAAATCCAATCCGTTCTGCCAACGAATTGGATTTGCTGAGTTATAACAATTTATATCCTTCTGCTTCAATTACCTTTTTTAATGCCTCATCTGTAATGTCACTATTTAACTTAATTTGAGCAGTACCCTTTTCATAAGATACCTCTGCGCTTGAAACCTCAGGCAGAGCTTCAAGCAAGCTTTTCACTCTTTTTTCACAATGAGGGCACATCATACCGTCAATTTTCAGATTTTTTATCATATCTTTTATCTCCATTCCTTTAAAAAGCTTTACCCTTGAAAGCCTTATCGCATTGGCAACCACGCAGATGCTTGAAAGGGACATTGCTGCCGCGGCAAACATAGGACTTAATTGCCACCCAAGTGAATTTATAAACACTCCTGCGGCAATCGGTATGCTCAAAATATTGTAGAAAAATGCCCAGAATAGATTTTGCTTTATTGTACGAAGTGTTGCGCGACTTAGTGCTATTGCGCGTGGCAATGCTGCAAGACTGTCCCTTCTTAGCACTATATCAGCAGAATCTATTGCTATATTGGTGCCTTTGCCTATTGCAATTCCAACATCGGCAACCGTAAGTGCAGGCGCATCGTTTATACCGTCGCCCACCATTGCGACCTTTCCGCTTTTTTTAATTTTCTCTATTGTCTGTGCCTTTTGAGTAGGATGAACTTCGGCAATCACATTTTCTATTCCAACCAGCTTTGCTACATATTCGGCGGTGAATTTATTGTCACCCGTAAGCATTGCTACCGATATTCCCATCTTTTGAAGTTGTTTTACAGCCTCAGCCGCACCGGTCCTTACAGTATCTGCAACAGCAATTATACCCAACAGTCTACCCTCCAACGCAAAAAGCAATGGTGTTTTCCCTGACGCAGAAAGAGTCTCGACTGTTTTTTTGGTGCTCTCATCAAGCTCTATGTGGGTTGAGATGAATTTGTAGCTTCCTCCAATTAGCTTTTTCCCAGCTATCTCTGCCTGTACGCCGTTTCCTTGCAAGGCCAAAAAGTCGGTGACATCGGGATATGAAATATTTCTCTCCTCGGCTTTTTTCATCACCGCCTTTGCAAGCGGATGCTCGCTTGAATGTTCAAGCGCAGCTGCAAATCTTAAAAGCTCATCTTCTTGTATTGTTTCAACAACGATATCGGTTACCGAAGGTTGTCCCTCGGTTATCGTTCCTGTTTTATCGAGGACTACCGTATTTATTCTACCTGCATTTTCCAATGCTTGTGCATTCTTAAAAAGTATTCCGAGCTTTGCGCCCCTTCCGCTTCCTACCAATATTGCCACGGGGGTAGCAAGCCCCAATGCACACGGACAGCTGATTACCAGTACTGAAATGGCACGAGTAAGAGAAAATCCTACCGTTTGACCAAAAACAAGCCATAAGAAAGCTGTGACAGCTGCAATGGTAACGACTATCGGTACGAAAATTCCTGACACCTTATCGGCGATTTTCGCAATTGGTGCCTTGCTTGATGCAGCATTTTTTACGGTTTCAATGATTTCGGCTAAGATTGTGTCTTGTGCAACCCTCTGTGCCTCGCACTCTAAATATCCCGAAAGATTTATTGTGCCCGAGAAAACCAAGTCTCCCTCTTCCTTTTCACAGGGTGTGCTTTCTCCTGTAAGTGCCGCCTCATTAATCGCAGAACTTCCCTTAATCACTTTACCGTCTGCCGCCACAGCATCTCCCGGTCTAAGAATAAATATATCTCCTTTTTCAACCTGCTCCGCCGGAATTATTATCTCCTTTCCGTTTCTCATAACACAGGCTGTTTTTGGGGTTAAATTTATAAGCTCCCTTAGTGCGTTTGTTGTTTTGCCCTTTGAATATGCTTCAAGCATTTTACCCACGGTAACAAGTGCTAAAATCATCGCCGCAGACTCAAAATAAAGGTCATGAACAAGGTGATGGGGGTTGTTAGATGAGGGCATCAGGCAAAGTATATATGTGCTGTAAACAAATGCTGCCAAGGAGCCTAATGATATCAGCGTATCCATATTGGGTGAACCGTGAAACAAGCCTTTGAACCCGCTTATAAAGAATTTTCTATTAATAACAAGCACCGCAGCAGATAAAGAAAGTTGTAATATTCCAAGTGCCAGCGGATTGTTTGCAAACAAAGCAGGCATAGGAAAGCTCCACATGGTGTGTCCCATTGAAGCATACATTAAAGCTGCGAGGAATAGAAGAGATGCCGTAAGGCGTTTTAAAAGGTTATGAACCTCATTATCCCTTGTTTTTTCTTCTATGATATCGGTTTTTTTAATCTTATAGCCTGCTCTTTCGACTGCTGTGATTATCTTAGCCTCCTCGGCGTTACCTTCGACCGTCATAGAATTAGTAAGCAGACTTACAGTGCAACCGGTAACCCCCTCCACACTGCTAACTGCTCTTTCTACACGCGTAGCACAGGCTGCACAGCTCATTCCCTCTACCGCATATTTGTTTGTCATGTTATCACCTCTGTTTCTGTTAATAAACATATTTATTATATCCCTTTTAAGCTACAAGACTCAAAAACTCGAACAGCCGACTGTTCGAGTTTTATTTTACTTGCTGTCAATATAATCACAGGCGGCAAGTGCTGCTACTGCTCCGTCGGATGCGGCTGTGGCAACCTGACGGATTTTCTTTGAACGGCAATCTCCCGCAACGAAAATGCCTTTGGTTATGGTTTTGCAGTCCTCTCCCGCATCAGCATAGCCCCAATTATTAAGTGTAATATGCTCTGCAAAAGGCTCGTTCTGAGGAATAAGGCCGATAGCAACGAACATTCCATCAATGTCAAGCGTATCGGTTTGTCCGCAGTTGCTTTTAACTTTAATTCCCGTAAGCTCGGCATCGCCGACAAGCTCTTCTACTACCGTACCGAGAATTATTTCCACATTATCCTTTTCCTTTAACTGCTCGGCAAGCTTTTCTTCGCCTGTTAAATAATCTAGGTTCTGCACTAGATAAACCTTTTTTGCTAAGTCCGAAAGCAAAATTGCCTCTTGCAAAGCAGAGTTCCCGCCGCCGATTACGGCAACCGTCTTACCCGAATAAAAAGCTCCGTCACAGACAGCACAGAAGGAAATTCCCTCGCCTACGAAGTCTTGCTCTCGGTCAAGTCCCAACATTCTATGCTTGGCTCCCGTTGCAATGATAACAGATTTGCTCTGGAATTCGCCACCATCGGTAATTACAATAAAGTTTTCATCCTTTTTGATGGATAAAACCTCGCACATTTCAACCTCAGCACCCTGTTCTAAAACCTGCTCGATGAGTTTTTCGGCAAATTCGTTACCCGAAAGGCTTAAAAATCCAGGAATGTTTTCAACCTTTGGGGAATAGGTTATCTGACCGCCAAAGGTAGCCTTTTCGATTACAAGTACTTTTTTATTTGCCCTGCAAGCATACAGGGCGGCGGTAAGCCCCGCAGGGCCACCGCCGATAATTATAATATCATACATTTTAAAATGTCCCTTAACTTAAAATTTAAGCTCCAAGCATCTTCTTGATTTCAGATACTCCTGCATATTTGGATGCTACGCCATCCTTAACGCATACGAGCGTTGGTGCCTGCTTAATGCCAAAGCCTTCTGTAAGCTCAACATTTTCGTTGGCAAGAAGCTTAGTATAGCTTACTCCTGCTTTGTCAAGCACGGCACAGGCTATTTTACAGTTGGGGCAGGTTGCGGTTGTGAAAAGATACATACCGTCTGCGATTTCTGCTTTCTTTTCTTCTGCTACTGTTTCTGCCTTTTTAACGCCGTCTCTTGTAAGAACCGAATTTGCAACATCATAAACCTTACGGTCGCGATATTCCTGAGACTTACCGTCGTTCCAGTTTTGCACCGGTCTATAATATCCTGTAATACGGCTGTAAACCTCTGTCTTCTCGCCGCAGTCAGGGCAGGTATATTCCTCGCCCTGAATATAGCCGTGGTTCTTACATACAGAATATGTCGGAGACATTGTGTAGTAAGGAAGCTTATAGTTTTCTGCAATCTTGCGAACAAGGTTAGCAGCAGCCTTCCAGTCGGGGAGTTTCTCACCGAGGAATGCGTGGAAAACCGTACCCGAGGTGTAAAGTGTTTGAAGCTCATCCTGAACGTCAAGCGCTGTAAAGATATCGGCAGTGTAGTTAACAGGAAGATGTGAAGAATTGGTGTAGTAAGGAGTCTCTCCCTCTCCTCTTCCGGCTGTAATAATATCAGGATAATGTTTAAGGTCGTGCTTAGCAAGACGGAAAGCAGTTGACTCAGCAGGTGTTGCTTCAAGGTTGTAAAGGTCGCCGTACTCTTCCTGATAGTCAGAGAGGCGTTCTCTCATGTGGTTTAGAACATCCTTTGTGAACTGCTGTGCCTCTTCGTTTATAAGGTCCTTCTTAATCCACTTAGCATTGAGGCAAGCTTCGTTCATACCAACAAGACCGATGGTAGAGAAGTGGTTGTTGAAGGTGCCAAGGTAACGCTTGGTATAAGGATAAAGACCTGCATCAAGGAGCTTTGTAATAACGGTACGCTTAACCTTTAAGGAACGAGCCGAGATAACCATCATACGGTCAAGTTTTGCATAGAAATCAGCCTCATCCTTTGCTAAGTATGCAATTCTTGGCATATTGATAGTAACAACGCCGACAGAACCGGTTGACTCACCGCTTCCGAAGAAGCCGCCCGACTTCTTGCGAAGCTCTCTAAGGTCGAGACGAAGTCGGCAGCACATTGAACGAACATCGCTTGGTTCCATATCAGAGTTGATATAGTTAGAGAAGTAAGGTGTACCGTACTTTGCGGTCATATCAAAGAGAAGCTTGTTGTTCTCGGTTTCAGACCAGTCGAAGTCACGAGTAATGGAATAGGTAGGAATAGGATACTGAAATCCTCTGCCGTTAGCGTCGCCTTCAATCATGATTTCGATAAATGCACG